>DASWMA010000557.1:0-22311 GCA_036399995.1 Longimicrobium sp.
GAGAGCGGGCGCCCCTCGGTGTTGGCCTCCACGTTGATCACCCGCTCGCGGTCGAGGTGGTTGATCTGCGCGGGGCCCAGCTCGCGGTTGATCGCCGCCACCTGCCCCAGCGGCACGGTGGTGGCCTGCCCCCCGGGGCCGGGAAGCACCAGCGGCACCCGCTCCAGGTCACCCGTGCGCGACCGCGCCTGCGGCGAGAAGCGCACGTACACGTCGCGGGTCTCGCCGCTGGGGTCCACCCAGTCGCCCGCGTCGATCCCGGCGAAGGCCGGGCGCAGCGCCTGCGCCACCTGCGCCGCGGTCACCCCCAGGCTCCCCGCCAGCCCGCGGTTCAGGTCCACCGTGAGCTCGGGCTTCTGCCCCTTGGTGGAGAGCGACACGTCCACCGCGCCCTGCACCTGCCGCACCTGCGCCTCCACCTGCTCGGCCAGCCGGTTCAGCACGGCGATGTCGGGGCCCTGCAGCTGGATCATGATCTGCTTGGTGCCGCCGAAGTTGCCGGTGGCCAGCGCCGCCGTGGCCCCGCCCACCGCCTTGGCCCGCTCGCGCAGCCCGCTGGCGATCTCTTCCTGCCCGCGCTCGCGGTCGGCCTTGGGGACCAGGCGCACGTACACGCGCCCCTCGTCCACCGCGCCGCCCCGGCCGCCGATGGTGGTGTAGGTGTAGCGCACCTCGGGGATGCGCCGCGCCATCGCCGCCACCTCTTCGGCCTTGAGCCGCGTGTACTCCAGGCTGCTCCCCGGAGGGGTGTCGATCTCCACCTCGAACTCCGAGCTGTCGTCCTTGGGGAAGAACTCGAAGCCCAGCTTCATGGCCGTGGGCGCCGCGCCGATGGCCACGAAGATCCCCACCAGCGTGGCCAGCGCCACCCCGCCCTTCATCATCCCGCCCCTGGCCCCCCGGGGGAAGCGGAAGACCGCGAGCACCACCACCCCGGCCGTGATCACCGCCACCACCGCCAGGAAGGCGATGATCCCCTTCGCCGGGATCACCAGCGCCCCGATGAAGGTGCCCGCGGCGATCAGGATCATGGCCAGCGCGTGGTCGAGCGCCCAGGCGATCACCTTGCGGTAGTCGCCGGCGCGGCGGTCGAACCAGGCGTTGAAGCGGTCGAGCGCGCGGGTGATGAAGCTCTTCTCGTGCTCCTCGAGGTGCGGGTCGGGCCAGTAGGCCGAGAGCATCGGGTCGAGCGAGAAGGAGACGAACAGCGACACCAGCACCGAGCAGGCGATGGTGAGCGCGAACGGCGCGAACCACTGCTCCGCCAGCCCGCCCATGAAGGCGATCGGCACGAACACGCACACGATGGAGAAGGTGGTCGCCGCCACCGCCAGCCCGATCTCGTCCGTCCCTTCCCGCGCCGCCGTGTAGTGGTCCTTCCCCATCTCCACGTGGCGCACGATGTTCTCGCGCACCACGATGGCGTCGTCGATCAGGATGCCGATGGCCAGCGAGAGGCCGAGCAGCGACATGGTGTTGAGCGTGAAGCCGAAGAAGAGCACGGCCACGAAGCTCGCCAGCACCGACACCGGCAGCGCCAGGCCGGTGATCACCGTCGAGCGCCACGAGTTCAGGAAGAGGAACACCACCAGCACGGTGAGCAGCGCCCCCAGCAGCAGCGTCTCCTCCACGTTGGCCACCGAGTTCTCCACTCGCTCGCCGGAGTTGCGCACCACGTCCATGCGCACCCCGGCGGGGAGGGTGGCCCGCACCTTCTCGACCGCCTCGGTCACCGTGGCCGCCACCGCGGTGGTGGAGTAGCCCTGCGACTTGACGATGTCGATCCCCACGGCCGGCTTGCCGTTGTACAGCGCCAGCGAGCGCGCCTCCTCGGTGCCGTCGCGCACGGTGGCCACGTCACCGAGGCGCACGGGGGCGCCGTTGGGCGAGGCCACCACCAGCTGCGAGAACGCCTGCGGGGTCAGCAGGCGGCCGCGCAGCCGGATGGTGCGCTCTTCGAGCTGCGTGTTGATGCGCCCCACCGGCACGGCCAGGTTCTGCGTCTGCAGCGCCTGGACGACCTGGGGGATGCCGACGCCCGCCGCCTGCAGGCGGGTGGGGTCGACCTCCACGGTCAGCTCGCGCTCGATCCCGCCCACCACCTGCACCTCGGCCACCCCGCCGATCCCGCGCAACTCGCGCGTGATCCCGGGGTCGGCGATGCGCGTGAGGTCGGCCGGCGACAGCGTCTCGCTCGACAGCGTGAGCGAGACGATCGGGAAGTCGTTGGGGTCGAACCGCGCGTAGATCGGCTCCTCGATCTCCTGCGGGAGGTCGCCGCGGATCTGCGACACGGCGTCGCGGACGTCCTGCGTGGCCTGCTGCACGTCCTTCTCGAAGACGAACTGCACCTGGATCGAGCCGAAGCCGTCGAGCGCCTGGCTGTCGATGCGGTCGACCCCGCTGATCCCGGCCACGGCCTCTTCGATCGGCTCCACCACCTCGCGCTCGACGATGTCGGGCGAGGCGCCGGGATACGGCACCGAGATGAAGACGAACGGCGCGTCCACCTCGGGGAACTCGTCCGTGTCGAGGTTCATCAGCGCGAAGATGCCGAACACGACCAGCGCCAGCATGGTCACCGTGGTGACCACGGGCCGCTTGATCGCGAAATCGGATATGAACATGGGCTGCTCTCTCCTTACCGGGCCGCGGCCGGCGCCGCGCCCGCTCCCCGTACGGTCACACGCGTCCCGGGCGTGGTGCCCAGGGCCGCCCCCACCAGCAGCGTGTCGCCCGCCGCCACGCCGCCCGTGATCTCCACCGTGTCGGTGTCGCCGTCACGCAGGCCTAGCGTCACCGCCACGCGCTCGGCCTTGCCGCCGCGCAGCCGCAGGACCGCCGGCGCCACGCCGCGCTCGTCCACCGCCGCGGCGGGAACCATGATCCCCTGCCGCGACTGCGACTCCACGCGCCCCTCGGCGAACAGCCCCGCCACCAGCGCGCCCTCGGCGTTGGGGACCGCCACCACCACCGGCACCTGCCGCGTGGCCGGGTCGGCCGACGGGGCGATGCGCTGCACCGAGCCGGTGAAGGCGCGCCCGGGGTAGCCGGTGACGGTGAAGCGCACCGGCGAGCCCACCTGCAGCTGCCCCAGCTGGTCGGCGGGGACGTTGGCCTCGAGCCGCATGCTCTTGGGGTCGACCACGGTGAACAGCTGCGCCCCCGGCTGCACGATGTCGCCCGCGCTCACCGGGCGGTTGGCCACCACGCCCCCGATCGGCGCGCGCACCACGGTGTTGCCCAGCTGCTTCGACGCGCTGGCCCGCGTGGAGCGCGCGCCGGCCAGCGCGGCCTGCGCCTGCGACAGCTGGTTGCGCGCCGTCTCCAGGTCGCGGTCGCTCATGGCGCCGGCCTGGTTCAGCGTCTGCGCGCGCTCGTAGTTGCGCTGCGCCATCTGCACCGACAGCTCGGCCGAGCGCACCTGCGTCCCCGCCGAGGTGGCCGCGTCGCTGAGCGCGGTGGCGTCGATGCGGGCCAGCGGCTGGCCCGGGCGGACGGCCTGCCCCTGGTCGGCGTACACCTCCAGCACCTGCCCGCCGACCTGCGCGCGCACCTGCGCCTCGCGCTCGGCGCGCAGGTTGCCCGAAAGCTGCGGGCCGGTGCGGATCTCCTGCACCTGCGCCACCACCACCGCCTCGGGGCCCAGCTGCACCGCCTCGGGCGCCTTCTCCTGCGCCGCGTCGCCGCTTTCGGCGCCGCACGCCGCCAATACCAGCAGGGCCACGGCGGCCAGCGCCGCCCGCCCGTTCCCGTGTTCCCGTGTCATTGCGGTCCCCCCGCTGCCGTGAATGCCTGCGCCTGTTGGGCCTGCTGCTGCTGACGCTGCTGCTCCTGCTGCTGCTGCCGCTCCTGCTCGCGCTGCTGCTGCTGCGCGCCCTGCTCCTGCGCCGCGGCGCCCGCCGCCCCGCCCACGTTCAGCGGCAGGTCGGGGAGGAGCGCCACCCGCACCTGCGCGATCTGCAGGTCGCGCGCGGCCTGCGCCCGGTTGGCCTGCGCCTGCTGCAGCAGGATGCGGCTGTCGGTGAGCTCGGTCTGGGTGCTGAGCCCCTCGCGGTAGCGGATCTCGGCGATCGCGTACGCGCGGGTGGCCTGCTCCACCGTGCCCGAGCTGGCCTGCCACTGCGCCCGCGCGCTGGCCAGCTGCTGCAGCGCGGTCCGCGTGTCCAGCTGGGCCAGCTCCTTGGTCTGCTCCAGGGTGGCGCGCGCCTCCATCACCCCCGCCTGCGCCACCAGCGTCTCGCCGCGCAGGCGGCCGCCGGTGAAGATGGGGACGGAGAGCTGCGCCCCCACCGTCCAGTTGGTGAAGAAGTCACCGAACGAGGTGGGGACCAGCCCCTCGGGGTAGCCCACCTTGGTGTAGTTGCTCACCAGGCTCACGCTGGGGAGGCGCTGGGCGCGGGTCACGCGCAGCTGAGCCTCCTGCGCCATCACCGCCTCGATCGCCTGGCGCACGGGGGCGCGGTTCATGGTGGCGGTGTCGCCCAGCAGGTTGGGGTTGCTGGCGAAGCGCGACACCGGCACCGGCGCCGCGTCGTTCAGCGGCGTGGTGAGCGAGAGCGGCTGGTCGGCCGGCATGTCGAGCAGGAGCCGCAGCCGCATGTAGGCCAGGTCGCGGTCGGACCGGCGCTGGATCAGCACCGGGCGCTGGTTGTCGCGGGTGACCTGGGCGCGCAGCAGCTCGAACTCGGGCTGGTTCCCCACCTGCCGGGCCAGCTGCGTCTGCCGGAAGGTCTCCTCGGCCTGCGCCAGCGTGGCCTCGGCGATCTGCACGAGCCGGTCGGCCAGCGCGGCGTTGTAGTACGCCTGCGCCACGTCCAGCACCATCTGCGCGCGGGTGGAGGCCAGCTGGATCTCGGCGCGGCGCCGCCCGGCCGTGGCCGCGTTCACCTGCGCCGCGATGCGGCCGCCGGCGAACAGGTTCTGCTGCAGGCTCAGCCCGAACTGGTAGGTGTTCTCGTTCCCGAAGGGGAGCGAGCCCAGCGACGCGAACGGGTTGGAGTTGGCGGCGCAGTCGAGCCCCTTCTCCAGCGAGTCGAGCCGCTGCTCGATGGGGAGCGCCGGGTTGGGGGTGAAGCGCCCGCAGTTCTGCGGGCCGGCCTGGGTGGTGGTGTCCTGCCCGCCGCCGCCCAGCCCCGAGAACTGCGAGGCGAGGGCGCGCGAGTACGACGCCGTGCCGTTCAGCTGCGGGTAGCGCTGGCTCACGGCCTGCAGCCGCTGCCCCTGCGCCCGCATCACGCCGGCCTGGGCGATGGTGATCTGGTCGCTGGCGCGCTCGGCCATCCCCAGCGCCTCGTCCAGGCTCAGCGCGCGCTGCACGCCGGCGGTGAACGACGCGGGAGCCTGTGCCGCGGTCTGCGCCGACGCGGGCGGCGGGAGGGGGCGGGCCTGGGCGCCGGGAAGCGTTTGGGCCGCAAGGGGCGCCGCCATCCAGAGGGCGGCGGCCAGGGCCCCGGCCGCGCGGCGCGGAGCGTGGGTTCGTTGCATATCCGTCAACCGTGTTCCGTCGGTTCTCGGTGAGTGCTGCGTCCTGCGTCCTGCGGTCCTCCGAATCCCCCGCGGCGTGTCAGGCCGCGTTCTCGGCGGGCGCGTCGGCCTGCCTGCCGGCCTGGAGCTCGTGCCAGTGCTCCAGAAGCTTTTCCACGTCGCGGATCAGGAGCTGGTGGAACTCCAGGGCGGTCTTCAGCGTGCGCTTCCCCTCGGCCATGTGCGCCGGGAGGGAGGTCTGCGCCTCGGCCAGGATCTTCACCATGTCGCGCCAGCGGCCCTGGGCCACGCGCATCATGTGCTCCCACGGGTCGTCCTGCACGCGGTAGAAGTCGCGCCGGTCGCCCAGCGAGCTCACCCGCTCGATCATCCCGAACTGCTCCAGCATCCGGCAGTTGGTGCTGATGCCGGCCTTGCTGGCCTGCAGCATCTCGGCGAGCTCGTCCAGCGAGAACGGCCGGCCGCCCACCAGCAGAAGGCCGAAGATGCGCCCCGCGCTGCGGGCCATCCCCTCCTTCTCGCACACCAGCCCCATCCGCTCCACGAACTGCTGAACCGCCTCGTCCACTGACGTTCTCCTGAAAAGGATCCTTCCCATTCGTGGCGCAACGATAAGCGTCTCCCGCCGTTCAGTCAATGCTGAACGATGTGAAGCGTCAGTGCATTTAGAATGTAACGACTGCTAACTAATTGCCGTACAAGAAGATTTCGGATTTCGTGGAAACGGGTGTTGGGGGACGAGCCCGAGGGGAGCGCGCCGGACGGCTTCGGGGCGAGGGGGCGGAAAGGCGCGGAGGGCGAGCGTGGGCGGGGCAGGGGGTCGGGGGAGACGGAGGGCGGAGGGGCGGGTGCGGGCGGGGGCGGCTGAAGCCGCAGGCTACGACAACAGGAAGCCTCGCAAACTGCGCGAGGCCGTGGAGGCGGGGTGCCGTGCGATTCGGTCCTCGGTCGAGGGAGCCGAGGCTTGTCGCTGTTCTCCCCCTTCTCCTGCAGTTCGGGAGAAGGGGGCCGGGGGGATGAGGGTCCCTTACCGCACGCCCCACTCCCAGAGGCCGAACTGTACCTTGCGGTGGACCATGTGGCCGTTGGCCTTGAGCGCGAGCATGATCTGGCCGCGGTGGTGGGCCTCGTGGGCCGTCAGGTAGCCCAGGAAGGCCAGCGGGTGGGGCTTGAAGCCCTTGATCTTCCCCGTCTCCAGCCCGCGCGCGAGCAGCTTCTCCACCGCGTCGGCAGACGCCTCCAGCGCGCTCCGCAGCGTCTCCAGGTCGGCCGATGCGTCGGGCTCGAACTTCGTCAGCCCCTCCAGCAGGTCCTCCGCGGCGGACGCGAGCCACATGAGCCGGACGTTGTGCACGTGCGCGAAGATCTTCCCCACGCTGCGCCCTTTCGTCGGCGGCACGTCGTTCAGCGCCTCCTCCGGGATCGCGCCCAGCAGGTACAGGTTGATGCGGCTGCTGATGCGCCACGTGTCGAGCACCTGAGCGTGAAGGTCGGCGGCCATGAGATCCTGGACCGGGAGAAATGTGAAGCGTGGCGTGGGCTCAGGTCGCCAACCGCAGTCGACGAAGCCAGGGGATGTCAGTTATGGGCGACATCCCGCGAGATGTCGTCCATGGTCGACATCCTGTTCGCGAGCGGATGTGCTGCTGGGACTCAAGCCGACGGAGGCGTGGGAGGCGCGCCACGCAGCGACGCAGGATCGACGTACTCGCGCTGGATCAGCGAAGGGTGCAGCACGTCGAAATCCGTGTCGATGGTGAGCAGGGTGGCTCCCGTGGCCCGCGCCGTGGCGGCGATCCAGACGTCGTTCTGGCCCATCGGCCTCCCGGCGCGTTTCAGGTGCGCGCTCAGGTCGGCGTAGGCGATGAGAACGGGCTCGCGGTTCACGTCCACGATCGTGAGGTTCGCGACCAGCTCGCGGAGCCGTGCTTCCTTCCCGCCGCCCCACGAAGCGTTGCGCGAGAACGCGAGCAGCTCTCCCACGCTGATCACCGACAGGAGTGGCACGTGGCGCCGGGCAGTGAGTCCGTACACCGCATCGAGCCGCATTCCCGCCTCGCCGCCGCGGCAGAGCAGCACCACGATCCCGGTATCGAGCAGGAGGCTGGTTCGGTCCCCGATCACGACAGTTCCGCGAGCAACGCGAAAATCTCGTCGTCGGTTTCGTCGCCCGGCCACTGCCCGATCAACGCGTTTACACCGGAACGGGGCCGCTGGGGCCGCCGCAGCTCATGCGTGGTGAAGGACGCGGCAAGCGGCTGCGGAACCGCCGACCAGAGTGCCAGGTCGGCTTCGTGGCCCGGCGCCAGCTCTTCGGCATCCACCCGCAGCAGCGTTCCGGATGGGCGGAAGTGCGCCACGCCCGAAACCACGGTCAACTGCCCGAAGAAGGGGACCAGCGCGTCGGGCTTGCCCTCTGCAAGCACTCCGCGGATCGAAACGCCCGGGCTCAGCACCAGCGTGAACGCCTGGTCGCTGTGGCGGATCGCGTCCACCACGCCCGCCACGCGCACGCGCTGGGGGCGTGGTGTCTCGCGCTGCAGACGGGTGACCACCTCCAGCCCCGCGGGCGTGACCCGCACCGAAGGCGCGTCTGGACGGCCGTTGCGGATCTCCACTTCGCGGACCCCGTAGCGGAAGACCCTGCGGAATTCCTCGAAGGTGCCGAGCAGCCCCTCGTCGTACGCGTCGCTGTTCTCGTTTCCCTCCGTCGCCTCCTCGAGGCTCGCACCCATCAACCCGAGCGCCGACTGCCGCCCATCCACTTCTTCGAACAGGTGGTACTGCGCCAGGCGCTCCGGAATGGCGTCGCGCAGCGCCGGCGCCTGGAGCTCCACGCCCGGAACGTCGGTGGTGAAGCCGGTGACGCCGAACTGCGCGGCGCGGTTCACCCACGCCGGTGCCGCGCCGCCGCGCGTTCCGCTGCGCCCCTCCAGCCTCAGGCGGACGGACCCGCGCGCGCTTCGGTCCACCGCGTCCAGCAGGTCACGCAGAAGCGGACCCGGCAGGCCGTCGGCGGCAGCGAGGCCGTGCAGGCGAATGGTGTGTTTGATGATCATCCGAGCCTCTCACGCGGCAGGAACCGGACAAGACGTTCGCCGTTTCCGTGTCCATATGCAAGAGGCCTGAGCCGCGCGTGTCTGAATGCGCAGGCGGATCGTCGGGGAATTGACCCCGCCCACCCCTCACGGCGGCGCGCGGACGGCGGAGCGGCGCTCGTCGTCGTCGCGCACCCGCAAGGTGACGTACGCCGCGACGGACACGGCGCAAAGCGAGAGCCTGGACTGTTACCGGAGTTGGCGATCGAGACCACCTTAGGTTTGTTATCGATCGTTAACATTTTTAGATTTGTAAGCGATCGTTGACATTTTGCTATAGGTTAACGCTCGTTGACTTCGAGCGGATTCCGCTCACTTCTGAATGGAGGAACCCTGGATGAGAGTTCGAACCATCAGGGAAATCGGGCTTCTGGTCAAAGCGGAGCGGAAGCGGCAGGGCCTCACGCTGCAGGGCGTGGCTGATCGTGTGGGGTGCACACGCCAGTGGATCGCTGCGCTGGAGGCCGGTGGTGAGCGCTTGGAGATCGCACTGGTGCTGAGGACAATCTCGGCTGGGGGTGCAACTGGATGCTCGCACGCCCGAGCACGTCCCGGAAGACCGGCATGATGCCGCCGTCCGAGCTGATCGTGCTCTTGGCCCTTAAGGTGGTCGGGGGAGCTGACCCGCGCACGGGGGCCTTGGACGCGAAGTACCTGCGCCGGCTTGCGCGTGACGTGGCGGCACGCGCGCGCGGCTGCGAGGCGGAGCTCCGGCGCGCGTCCTGACGACCGGTCCGCCCCTCACGGCGGCGCGCGGACGGCGGAGCGGCGCTCGTCGTCGTCGCGCATGCCCAGGAACTCGCCCAGGGCGGCCAGCGACTCGATGTGGTCGCAGAAGATCTTGAAGGTGGCCAGCAGCGGCACGGCGATGAACGCGCCGGGGATCCCCCAGATCCAGAACCAGAAGGTGAGCCCCACCAGCAGCGCCACCGGGTTCAGCGCCAGCTTGTGCCCCATCAGCACCGGGCTGATGAAGTTGGCCTGGATGATGTTGATGGCCAGGAACGCCGCCGGCACCAGCAGCGCCTGCCCGATGGTGTCGTACACCGTGATCGCGGCCAGCGTGAGGATGGCCGTCATCGCCAGCGCGCCCAGGTAGGGGATGAACTCGAGCACGGCCACCAGCACCCCCCACAGGAGCGGGCTGGGCATCCCCAGCGCCCACAGCACCAGCGCCACCACCGCCCCCTCGACCACGTTGATCGCGGCCACGGTGAGCAGGTAGGTGCTGATGGAGCCCTCGATCTTGCGCGCGATCTCCACCGCCTTGCGCTTGTCGCGCAGCGTGGGGAGCACCTTCACCAGCTTCTGCAGGAACAGGTCGCCGGCGGCGAGCAGGAAGTAGAGGAGGATCAGCACCTCGAGCATGGAGGTGACGAAGCGCTGGGTGGTGCCGAACACGCGCGCGATCAGGCTGGGCTGCCTGACCACCACCTCGCGCGTCTGCCTGGCGTCGCCGCCGCCCACCGAGCCGGCCGCGCTCTCCACCTGCTCGGCCGTGCGGCTGGCGCGCTGCAGCGGCTGCAGCAGCCCGCGCAGCTTCTTCTGCGCGGTGGACAGCGTCTCGGGGGCGTTGGAGGCCCACTTCTGCACCGGCCCGGCCAGCTCGTAGCCGCCGAACGCCAGCACGCCCAGCATCGCCGCGATCACCAGCGCCGCGCCCAGCGGCGGGCGGATCTTGAAGCGCGCCAGCGCCCGCACCAGGGGGCTGAAGAGGAAGCTCAGCAGCAGCGCCACCACGATCGGCATCAGGAAGCTGCGCGCGAAGTACAGCGTGTACATCAGCGCCAGCACGGTGAGCGTGGTGACGCCCCACGAGCGGGTGCGCGGGCTCTCGACCGCTTCGGTGGTCTCGCGCAGGTCCGGCCGGGGCGCGCCGGGCTCCACGGGCGTGGCGTGCCGCGCGGTGTCTACGTCCGGCGTCAGCAGCGAATCCGGGTCGCGGCGTGGCGTGTCGGCCATGGCTGGGGCTGGGGGGGATCGGGGATACCGCAGGTGCTCACCGGAACGTTGTGCAGAAGTTGCGCCCCTCTTCCGCCGGTCCCCACGTCTTGGGCGACGGATCGGCATCGCCGACGCCGGCGCGGGGGCGAAACGCCGGGCTTGCCGCACCCCGGTCCGCGCGGTAGCGTCCCGACATCCTCTCCGCGCCGTCGATCCCGAAGCCGTTGATGAGATTCTTCCGAACGCGTCGCCCTCGCCCATTCGTCGACGACGACGTCACGCAGGAGTGGCGTCCCCCGCATCCGCACGCTCCGCATCCACCCCACGAAGAGGAGGAGGGGAAACCCCCGCGCAAGCGGCGGCTCTTCAAGCGCGTGCTGTGGATGGCGTTCAAGGTGCTGGCGGCGTACTGGGTGCTCTGCGTGGTGCTGCTGGTGATCTACCGCTTCGTGTGGCCGCCGGTGACGGGGGTGCAGCTGCAGCGCAGGATCGAGGCGATGGCTTCCGGGCGCGAGTACACGAAGAAGCGCACGTACGTGCGGATGGAGCGGATGCCGGCGCACGTGCCGCGTGCGGTGATGGCGGCGGAGGACGGGCGCTTCCTCGAGCACTGGGGCTTCGACCTGACCGAGATGCGCAACGCGCGGCGCGACGCGCTGGAGGGCGGCCGGATGCGCGGCGCGTCCACCATCACGCAGCAGCTGATGAAGAACCTGTTCGGCTGCGCCTGCCGCAACCCGGTGCTGGGCGGCATCCGCAAGCTCTACGACTGGACGCTGACGCCGGTGGCCGAGGTGATCCTGGGGAAGGACCGCATCCTGGAGCTGTACCTGAACAGCGTGGAGTGGGGCGACGGCGTGTGGGGGGTGGATGCGGGCGCCCGGCGCCACTACGGTCGGTCCGTGCGCCAGCTGACGCGCTCGCAGGCCGCCGGGCTGGCCGCGCTGCTGCCCAACCCGCGCCGGCGCACCCCCGAGAACACCGGCGGCTACCGCCGCGACATCCTGCGCCGCATGAGCCGGCGCGGGTGGTGATAACCGGTCACCGGGCATCGTTCTGGAACAGGGGAAACGATAAATCACGCAGAGTCAGCAGAGTCATCAGAAAAGACGAAGCAGTTTCTGCTGACTCCGATGACTCTGCGTGAAAATTTCGAGCTGCCTCGATCCCGAACGAACCTCTGCAACGTGGGATGACGCCCGGGCGCGTCGACATCGCGCCGGCTGCGTGATCGTCCCAGGTGGACGGAAGGACGGGACGGTACGCAGGTGGGCATTGTTCGTTTATCTTTCGATCCGAAGATCCTCCCGCAGTTCTCCGTAGCCGGCTGGAAATCTCCCCCAGGCTCCGCGGCCCCATGCAGTCCGTCCGCGAATACTACGACGCGCTGGCTCCGGCGTACGACCGCGAGCGCTTCGCCAACAGCTACGGGCGCTACGTGGACGGCCTGGAGCGCGGCATCCTCGCGCGCTGGCTGCGCGGGCGCGCGGTGGATGCGGTGGTGGAGCTGGCGTGCGGCACGGGGCGGTTTCTCGAATTCGCAGGCACCGGGGTGGACCTGTCGCCGGCGATGCTGGAGGAGGCGCGGACCAAGTGGCCCGGCCGGCGGCTGGTGCTGGCGGACGCGGCCGACACCGGCCTCCCGCCGGCCACGTTCGGCGCGGCGATCTGCTTTCACCTGCTGATGCACCTGGAGCCCCACGCCTGCCGCGCCGTGCTGGCCGAGGCCGCGCGGCTGGTGCGGCCGGGCGGCAGCATCGTCTTCGACCTTCCCTCCGCCCCGCGCCGGCGGCTGTCGAAGCGGCCGGCCAGCGGGTGGCACGGCGACACCTCCGCGTCGCTGGCCGACGTGCGGCGCTGGGCGGGAGACGCGTGGCGGCTGCGGCGGTGGCGCGGGATCGTGGCGATGCCGATCCACCGCGTGCCGCCGCGCTGGCGGGGGGCGCTGGCCGGCGTGGACGCGCTGATCGGACGCACTCCGCTGGGGCGGTGGTCGTCGTACTACGTGGTGGAGATGGAGAGAACCGGATGAGCCCCGCCGACGTGCTGCGGCGCCTGGCCCGGCGGGTGGTGCCGCTGGAGGTGCGCAAGAGCATCGCGAATGCGCGCCGCGCCGCCCGCGACCGCGCGCGGGGGATCGCGTTCGGCGAGGGGCGCGGCGGGGGCGAGTGGCCGGTGCGCGTGGAGCTGTGCCAGCGGGTGATGCCGTCCTCCGTGCTCGAGGCCAAGCTCGCAAACCTGCGGCTGGGCGCGAGGTTGCTGGACGGTAGCGTGATGGAGCCCGGCGGGCGCTGGTCGTTCTGGCACCGCGTGGGGCGGCCGCGCGCGGCGCGCGGGTTCGTGCAGGGGCGCAACATCGTGGACGGGCGGCTGGTGAAGCAGGTGGGCGGCGGGCTCTGCCAGCTCAGCAGCCTGCTGTACCACCTGGCGCTGCTGGGCGGGGTGGAGGTGGAGGAGCGCCACGCCCACAGCCTGGACATCTACCGCGAAGACGAGCGCTTCACCCCGCTGGGCGCCGACGCCACGGTGGTGTGGGGGGTGAAGGACCTGCGCCTGCGCAACCGGCATCCGTTCGCCGTGAGCATCGCCGTGCGGGTGGACGGCACCCGGCTGGTGGGGGAGATCCGCAGCGAGGAAGCGATCCCCGGGCGCGCCGTGGACTTCGTGCGCGAGCCTGCGGGAACGGGGCGCGTGCGCGTGTGGACGGTGGTGGACGGCGCGTCGGTGCGCGAGACGGAGTACGAGCAGCGGCCGGGGATGGCGCTGGCCTGACGAACTCTGGAGCGGTGCTTGCACAGGGGCGGCGCCCATGAACACGCAGCCGCATCTTTGTCGAACCATCTCGCCGCGACCGCGGGCGGCGCTCGGGGTGCAGCCGTGACGGCGGGCGCTCCCATCGCCTCGCGGCGGAAGTTCATCCGCCACACCGTGGGCGTGCCGCTGGCCGTGCGCCGGGTGGGCGGGAGCGCCGCCGCCGCACGCGCGCGGCAGAGCGTGAACGTGAGCGAGGGCGGCCTCTCGTTCGTATCCGAAGACGAGATCCCGCTGGGCACGGTGATCGAGGTGCGGATCAGCGAGGTGGATCCGCCGTTCGAGGCGCAGGCGCGGGTGGCGTGGCTGAGCCGCGAAGACGACGGCGGCTGGTGCATCGGCGTGCAGTTCCTGGAAGCCGCCGACGCGTTCCGGGTGCGGATGGTGGAGCAGGTCTGCGCCATCGAGCGCTACCGCAAAGAGGTGGAGGCCGGCGAGGGCCGCACCCTGACCCCGCAGGAGGCCGCCCACGAGTGGATCACCCGCTACGCCGGCCGGTTCCCCGCCTGACTGCCGCTGATCCGCCGACTTCCTCCAACGCCGCCGCCGGGCCGCGCCTCTGCAAAGGTCCTATCGGGACGTAGCGTCCTTTCGCCTGCCCTTCGGCAGCGAGCTCACCGCCGCTGGGCCCGTCCGTCACCGTACGATTATGTCCAGCGGCGAAGGTATGGCGCGGCCACATTTTGTCCTGCGGCCCGGTGTTCATCGGCCGTGTTGCCCCCATGCAATATGATTACGCGACATACGGCGCTGATTCGAGCAGATACCGCGTTCGGCCGTTGAATTCCGCAGTGGTTCCGCAGGGTATTCATGCACGCAAAAAGACGACGGCGGCTGTATACGGACGCAAAAGACAGAAGTTCTTCGCGTGCTATTGCAAACTATGCGCATCTTGCCGACGTCACATCGGGGAAGGCCGGTGCATCTATGGTTCAGCCGAACGCAACCGCCACCCCGAGGCGTGACTCACCATGGCCCATGCTCAGCCGATCGCCCTGTTCTCGACCTCGCGCACGCTGATCCCACGCGTGCTCGGCGCACTTTCCTCAGTGCAGCACCGGCCCGTGTCGACCTGGGCCGAGCTGGAAGACGCGGTGCGCGCCTGCCGCTGCACGGTGATGGTGATGGAGTGGCTGGTGCGCGGCGGCGCGCTGGAGCCGCTGCGCCGCTTCCGCGCCCGCCATCCATCGCACCCGGTGGTGCTGGTCACGCGCGAAGACCCCGAGAACGCCCGCTGCCTGAACAGCCTGGAGGTGGAGGTGCTGTGGGTGCGCGAGATCGAGCAGCGCCTGCGGCACGCGGTGATGCGCACCCGCAGCCAGGCCATGTTCCACCAGGTGGCCGCCGAGCTCGACCGCGCCGAGCACCTGCCGCCACGCCTGCGCCGGGCGCTGGGCCACGCCTGCACCACGCCCAACCCGCTGCGCTCGGTGAACAGCCTGGCAAAGGCGGTGGGGTGCCACCGCGGCACCCTGTGGACGCAGTGGAGCCGCACCGTGCCCCCGGGAACGCTGCGCCTGGAAGACTTCCTGGACTGGGTGCTGCTGATCAGTGCCGCCGAGCGCAAGGAGCCAGGGGTGAGCTGGTCGGCCGTGGCGGACCAGCTGCACGTGCACCAGCACACCCTGGCGCGCGTGGCGCGGCGGCTCACCGGCCACACCCTGCGCCAGGTGGAGAACGGGGGCACCAGCGTGGCCTGCGAGTTCGCCGAGCGGGTGCTCCCCGCGCTCCTGGGCAAGGAGGCCCCACGGTACGACGTCGCCGCCGACTAGCTCCGCCGCGCGGGATCGGGCCGCGAACCGGCCGGGGTGCAGACGACGCGAAGCCTCACGCACACACGTGAGGCTTCGCGTTTGTTTTGCGGATGTGGATGGACCGTCCGCCGCAGCAGTCTTCTACCCCATTCCGGAAGTCCGTTGCTGGACCAGCGATCGCGAGGGGTCACACAGAGCCACGGAGGCACAGAGAAACTGCCCCGCTTTTCTCTGTGTCTCTGTGCCTCTGTGTGACCCCAGCGAGGCTGGATTACCGCGTCAGCGTGCGGGCGTCTCCACCACTCCGGGGTTGCTGCCGGCGGCCGCGGGCGCGCCCAGCTGCGCGTAGAAGCTCTCGGCGGCGGCAAGGCGCTGCACTTGCGTGCGCAGCTCGTCCACCTCGGCCTGCAGCGCCGCCACGCGGGGGTCTTCCACCGGCACCGGCTGCTGCGGCGGCAGGGCGCGGTGATGGTTCCGCCCCCGCAGCGTGGAGACGCCCTGGGCGAAGATGGCGAAGGCGATCGCGGCAAAGATGAATTCCATCGCGCTGGATGCAGGGGAAGGGTGGAGGGTGCCCGCCGATGAGCCGGCGGGGGAGGGAAACGGCGGACGACGGTGCCGTCCGGGATCAAGATAGCGCGGGTTGGGGCTGGCCGGGGAGAGCGTTGGCCGCCGGGGCGCCCGCGGGCTGCAGCTGCGCGTAGAACGACTGCGCCGCGGTCAGGCGCTCCACCTGCATGCGGAGCTCGTCGAGCTCGGCCTGCATCAGCGCCACCTGCGGGTCGCGGCCCGGCGGCGGGAGCGGGGCCGGCGCGCGCCCGGCACGGATGCGGCCGACGGCCGCGCCCACGCTGCGCACCACGATCCCCACGCTCACCGCGAGGGTGGGGAACAGCGCAAGAAAGAACCAGGGAGGCGGCGGACCGTCCATCGAAGCGCTCCTGAGCGAGGTGAATCAACCTTCTCGGCGAGCGCTCTACGCGGGGAGCAATGGAAAGGATTCGCGCCCCGCGGCCATCAACCATCTGAGAAGACACGTGACCGACCAGGCGAGCACCGACCATACCCCCGGGTCCACCGCGGCCCTGCCGATCCCCGAGTGGCTGAAGCGCGGGGTGATCTACCAGATCTATCCCCGCTCCTTCGCCGACACCGACGGCGACGGCGTGGGCGACCTGCCGGGGATCACCGCCCGGCTCGACTACCTGTGCTGGCTGGGGGTGGACGCCATCTGGATCTCGCCGTTCTACCCCTCGCCCATGCGCGACTTCGGGTACGACGTGACCGACCACTGCGCGGTGGACCCGCTCTTCGGCACGCTGGAGGACGTGGACCGGCTGATCGCCGAGGCGCACGCCCGGGGCCTGCGCGTGGTGCTGGACTACATCCCCAACCACGTCTCCGACCTGCACCCCTGGTTCATCGAGGCGCGGTCGTCCCAGGACAGCCCCAGGCGCGACTGGTTCATCTGGCACGACCCGGCGCCCGACGGGGGGCCGCCCAACAACTGGGTGAGCGCGTTCGGCGGCAGCACCTGGGAGTGGGACGCGGTGAGCGGGCAGTACTACCTGCACATCTTCCTGCGCGAGCAGCCCGACCTGAACTGGCGCAACCCCGCGGTGAAGGAGGCGATGCTGGGCGTGATGCGCTTCTGGCTGGACCGCGGCGTGGACGGGCTGCGCGTGGACGCCGTGCAGAACGTGATCAAGGACGACCAGTTCCGCGATAACCCGCCCAACCCGCGCTACCAGCCGGGCGACGACCCGTTCAACGTGCTGGAGCGCGTGTACAGCGGCGACCGCCCCGAGGTGCACGACGTGATCGCCGAGATGCGCCGGCTGGTGGACGGCTACGGGGGAGACCGCGTGCTGATCGGCGAGATCTACAACGCGGTGGAGCGGATGGTGGCGTACTACGGCCGCGACGGCGCCGGGTGCCACTTTCCGTACAACTTCCAGCTGATTTTGCTGCGCTGGAATGCGCGCGAGATCGACGCGGCAATCCGGGCGTACGAGGCGCTGCTGCCGCCGGGCGCCTGGCCCAACTGGGTGCTGGGGAACCACGACCGCCACCGCATCGCCTCGCGCGTGGGGCGGGCGCAGGCGCGCGTGGCCGCCCTGCTGCTGCTTACGCTGCGCGGCACGCCCACGGTCTATTACGGCGACGAGATCGGGATGGAGGACGTGCCGATCCCCCCCGGCCAGGAGCAGGACCCGTGGGGGATCAACCTTCCCGGCCTGGGGCTGGGGCGCGACCCCGAGCGCACGCCCATGCAGTGGAGCGGGGCACCCAACGCCGGCTTCACCACCGGCACCCCGTGGCTCCCCATCGCCGCCGGCTACCGCGAGACCAACGTGGAGACGCAGCGGTGTGACCCCGCGAGCATGCTGGCGCTGCACCGCCGCCTGATTGCCCTGCGCCGCGCTGAGCCCGCGCTGTCGATCGGCTCGTACGCGCCAGTGGACGCGGAGGGAGACGTGCTGGCGTACCTCCGCGAGCACGAGGGCGACCGCTTTCTGGTGGCGCTGAACCTGGGCGGCACGCCCGCGTCGCTCGACTTCGGCGGCACGGGCGAGCTGGTGCTGTCGACCGATCCCGAGCGGCGGGAGGCGCCGGTGCGCGGCCGCGTCGAGCTGCGCGGCGACGAGGGGGTGATCGTGCGCCTCCCGGACTGACGCTCGCCGGGTTTCGACAAAGAGGGCCGTCACGATGCAGCCGTTCGGCAGGGACGCCGTCGCAGTTGAGGCGGTGATGGGCGCCTGACCGGTCACGGATGCGCACGCTCTGCTGAGTCTCGCACCGCGCTCCGCGCGACCACGGGAGATGAAAGCGGCCGTTGAAGCCTCGCGCAGTTTGCGAGGCTTTTCGTCGTTGTTGCTGCGGCTTCAGCCGCCGGTGGACGATGCCGGACTTTTCAGATCGCAGGACGCCTCGTTCTTCGCGGCCACCCCTTGCATGCCGCGAACGCTTGCGTTAAATACTGAACCATATGGTTCAGTATGCGACGACTCGACTCGATTCTTCGTTCGCCGCGCTCTCGGACGCCACGCGGCGTGGCGTTCTGGAGCAGCTCGCGCGAGCCGACGCTTCGATCACGGAGCTTGCCGAGAAGTTCCAGATGACGCTCACGGGCATGAAGAAGCACGTCGGCGTTCTGGAGCAGGCGGGGCTCGTCACCACGAAGAAGGTCGGGCGCGTGCGGATGTGCCAGCTGGGCCCGCGCCGATTGGAGGAAGAGACGGCGTGGCTCGAGAGGTACCGCCGGCGCTGGGACGAACGCTTCGACGAGCTGGACAGGGTTGTCGAGGAACTCACACGAAAGGAGATGAGCGATGAACGCAGGAATCGAAAGTAGGCCCGACTCCGTGAAGAACCGCACCACGGTGGAACGGACGTCGGACCGCGAGGTGGTGGTCACGCGGACCATCAACGGCCCGGCGCGCATCGTGTTCGAGGCATTTACCAACGCCGAGCTGCTCGAGCGTTGGTGGGTGCCCAAGTCGATGGGAATGACCCTGCTGTCCTGCGAGGTGGATGCTCGTGTCGGAGGGAAGTACCGATTGGAATTCGACGTCGGTGGCCCCGAGCCCGCCGCGTTTTTCGGCACGTATGTGGAAGTGGAGCCGTATTCGCGCCTCGCGTGGACCAATGAAGAAGGCGGCGAGGGCGGGTCCGTCACCACGGTGACCTTCGAGGAAGAGGGCGGCAAGACGCTGGTGGTCCTGCGCGAGCGCTATCCTTCGAAGGAAGCGCTCGACGCTGCCGGCACCGGAGCAGCCGATGCAATGGTCGAGACCTTCGATCAGCTGGACGAGCTTCTCGTGGCCCTGGGTGAAAGCTCGGGTCAGTAACAGAGACGTGGATCTCGCGGCCAGTCGCCCGATCGTCCCGGCTCACACGGGCCGGGGCCATCGGGCGGGGTCGCGAGCATTCGATCTACGGGTCTCACGCACACGGGAACGGAGGATCGCAAGGGGGCCCGCGCCGCCCTGCGTGAACCTCCGTGTCCTCCGTGCGAGTCTTGCCGTTCCTGCCGTCGCCCAGATTCAAACGCCCGCCTCGAGCTCCTGGCGCACCGCCGTGTAAGCGCCCGGGTTGGCTGCCTGCAGCCCGGTGCCGGCGAGGAACCGCTCCACCGCGCGGCCGGGGTCTGCCAGCGAGCGGGTGGCGGCGCCGCACTGCGCGGCCACGGTGCCGCGGTAGGCGCGCAGCTCCGAGCAGCCGGGGAGCACCTCTTCCGCACCCCGCACCACCAGCCCGCGATACCCCAGCCCCGGCGCCTCGGCCGGCACGCCGCCCGGCTGCAGCGCGCGCACCCTGCGCCCCAGCTCGCGCGCGGCCCCCGGCGTCAGCCTCCACACCGGGTTGGGGAGGCCGCTGTAGAGGTCGGCCTCCGCGGCCGCGGTGCCGTCCGAAACACCGCGCGACGCGGTGCACCCGGGGAGCGCGACGAGCAGCACGGCCAGGTGGCAGAGCGCGGTGCGGCGAAGCCAAACCGTTGGAGCACAACGACTCACGATCTCACGCTTCATCGGGCGTTCCTCTCCGCGTGTACGAGTTCTGTAAATCTAACGCCGCGCTAATGGCGTCCAGCCTGCTAAGAAATTACCATTCGGGCCGCGTGGACGTCGAGCGGCAGTCCAACCTTTTGAACGCTCGCCGCATCCCAATCTCGCACACGCACTTTGTCGCGGGTTCCCGCGAACCTTTCCACGGCGAGGCCCTCCCCATGCGCTCTCCGACCTTTCATGTCGCACTCATCGCCGCCGCGGTCGCGGCGCAGCAGGCACCGGCGGCCGCGCAGTCGCAAGAGGCGGCGCAGACCACGCCCGCGGCGGCCGCGCGGCGGGTGGCCAGCGCCGTGCGGCTCACCGGCGCCGCGCCCAGGCTGGACGGCGTGCTGGACGACGCCGCCTGGGCGGCCGCGCAGCCGGTGAGCGACTTCATCCAGCGCGCGCCCAACCCCGGCTCGCCGGCCACGCTGCGCACCGAGGCGCGCGTGCTGTACGACGGCGCGGCGCTGTACGTGGCCTTCCGCGCCCACGACCCGCACCCCGACTCGATCGCCGCGCCGGTGGGGCGGCGCGACCTGGCGGGGGTGAGCAGCGACTGGGTGCACGTGATGCTGGACAGCTACAACGACCGGCGCACCGCCTTCCGCTTCTCGGTGAACGCCGCGGGGGTGCAGAAGGACGCCTTCCACTCCAACGACACCAGCGAAGACCTGGGGTGGGACGCCGTGTGGGAGAGCGCGGTGGCGACCGACGAGCAGGGGTGGAGCGCCGAGTACCGCATCCCCCTGTCGCAGCTGCGCTTCTCGGGCACCGAGGGGGCGCAGCGCTGGGGGCTGCAGCTGACCCGCGAGGTGGCGCGGCGCAGCGAGATCGCCGACTGGTCGCCGATCCGCCCCGACGTGAACGGCTTCGTGAGCCAGTTCGGCGAGCTGGCGGGGATCACCGGGCTGCGCTCGGGGCGGCGGCTGGAGGTGCTTCCCTACACCTCGGCGCGGCTGACCCGCGCGCCCGACCGGCCGGGCGACCCCTTCTACTCCAGCAACCAGACCGCTGCCGGGATGGGCGCCGACCTCAAGTACGGGCTCACCAGCAACCTGACGCTGACCGCCACCATCAACCCCGACTTCGGGCAGGTGGAGGCCGACCCCAGCGAGGTGAACCTGAGCGGCTTCGAGAGCTTCTTCAGCGAGCGGCGGCCGTTCTTCACCGAGGGGAGCGACATCTTCCGCGTGCAGTCGAACTTCCCCTACTGGACGCGCGGCGGCGGGCTGCGCAACGACCAGCCCTTCTACTCGCGCCGCCTGGGCCGGCCGCCGCAGGCGTCGGACCCCGACTTCGAGTTCGCCGAGCGCCCCACCGCCACCACCATCCTGGGCGCGGCCAAGCTGAGCGGGAAGACGGCCAGCGGCTGGTCGATCGGCGTGCTCGACGCGCTGACCGCGCGCGAGCGGACCCGCTACGTGGACCCGTCGAGCCAGCGGCTGACGGCCACGGTGGAGCCGCTCACCAACTACCTGGTGGCGCGCGCCATCAAGGACTTCCGCGGCGGGCAGAGCGCCATCGGCGGGATCGTGACCAGCACCGTGCGCGACCTGGACGAGAGCGACCCGCGGCTGTCGGTGCTCACGAAGGGGGCCGTGGTGGCGGGGCTCGACGGGCGGCACCGCTTCGGCGGCGGCAACTACGAGCTGCGCGCGGCGGTGCTGGGGAGCACGGTGCACGGCAGCACCGAGGCGATCTCGCGGATCCAGCTGGGGGCCGGGCACTACTTCCAGCGCCCCGACGCCAGCGACGTGGAGTACGACCCCACGCGCACCTCGCTCAGCGGGTGGCTGGCCGACGTGAAGGTGGAGAAGACCGGCGGCGGCCACATGCGCGGCGGGCTGTACGCCCACGCGCGCTCGCCCGGTCTGGAGATGAACGACGTGGGCTATCAGCGCAGCACCAACTGGTTCCTGCAGGGGGGGTGGATCGGCTACAACCAGTTCGAGCCGCAGGGCGCCTTCCGCCGCTGGAACGCCAACTTCAACGCCTGGAACGGCCACAACTTCGCGGGCGAGCGGCTGACCACCGGGATCAACGTGAACGGGAGCTACACCCTCAAGAGCAACTGGGGCGGGTGGATCGGCAGCGACACCGAGTTCCCGGCGCTGCGCACCGACATCCTGCGCGGCGGCCCCGCCTTCATGGGCCCGGCGTACACGCACTACGAGGCGGGGATCGAGACCGACCGCCGCAAGCGCGTGTTCGGGACGCTGTGGATGAACGGCTACAACGAGTGGAGCACGGTGGGGAAGAGCTGGACGGTGGGCACCGACGTGACCGTGCGCGCGGGGACGCGGCTGCGGCTGACCGCGGGACCCGCCGTGACCTGGGGGCGCGACCCGTGGATCTTCGTCGACAGCCCCGAGGACGAGGCCGGGAACCCGCACTACGTGTTCGCCGACATCCGCCAGCACACGGTGAGCCTCACCACGCGGCTGTCGTACGCCTTCACGCCCAAGCTCACGCTCGACTTCTACGCGCAGCCGTTCGTGGCCGCGGGCGAGTACGGCGGTCTGAAGGAGGTGGTCGACCCGCGCGCCGACGAGTTCGACGACCGCTTCAGCCACTTCGGCACCGCGCTGACGCTGGACGACGGGGTGTATTCGGTGGACCGCGACGGCGACGGCACCGCCGACTTCACCTTCGGCCGGCCCGACT
>DASWMA010000558.1:0-2267 GCA_036399995.1 Longimicrobium sp.
CGTCGCCCTCCAGCGGGGCGAGCGCGCCGCCCACGCGGACGTAGCCGTACCCCGTCTCGGCCCTCGTGGGCACCGCGCCGATGGTGAACAGGCGGCGGTGGCCGGCGGCCAGCGCGGCGGCGCGGGCGATCAGGGCGCGGAACGCCTCGGGGGGGTGGATCACGTGGTCGCTGTGCAGCGACACCATGATCGCGTCGGGGTCGCGCCGCTCCAGCTCGGCGGCGGCCCAGGCCAGCACCGGGGCCGTGCCCCGCGCCGCCGGCTCCAGCAGCAGGTTGCCGGGGCCCAGCTCGGGAAGCACGCCCAGGATCGGGTCGGCCAGCCGCTCGCCGGTCAGGATGCGCAGCCGCTCGGGGGGGACCAGCGGGGTGATGCGGTCCACCGTGTCGCGGATCAGCGGGCGCTCGGAGGCGAGCGCGAGGAGCTGCTTGGGGCGCGCCGGCGTGCTCACCGGCCAGAAGCGCGATCCCACGCCACCGGCCAGGATCACGGTCCACAGGTGCGGAACCGCCGGGGCGCTCGCGGGTTGAATGGGGTCCAACGGGAGGTCAGCCTGCGTTCGGGAGCCGTTCGCCGCCCTCGGGGGGCGCGCCGAAGAGCTCGTCCACGCGGGCCAGCAGCTTCTTGGGCGAGAAAGGCTTGGTGAAGAAGTCGGTGGCGCCCAGCTCCAGCGCCTGCCTGCGGTCGGCGTCCTGCCCCTTGGCGGTCAGGATGATGATGGGGGTGTCGGCGCGGTGCGGCATGGCGCGCGCCTCCTCGAGCACCTCGAGCCCCGTGGCGCCGGGCATCATGATGTCGAGGAGCACCACGTCGATGGTCTCGTCGCCGCGCAGGTGCTCCAGCGCCTCGGTGCCGTCGGCCACCAGCACCACCTGGTAGGGGCCCTGCTCCAGCTTCAGCCGGATGATGTGGCCGATGTGCGGCTCGTCGTCGGCCACCAGCACGCGGCGGACGTGCGGCTCGGGCGCTTGCGCGTCGCTCATCCTTCGGCGGTCCGGGATTCCGTCGGGCGGTGGATGGGGGATCAGACCAGAGAGGCCAGGCGCTCGCGCCCGTCGGCCAGCTCGCGCAGGAGCGGGGCGAAGCCGGTGCCGCCCCGCAGGAGCACGGCCAGCAGCACCTCGTCGTTCAGCCCCTGCACCACGGCCACGCCGCGCTCGAGCCGCACCACCACCGTGGCCGCGGGGCCCAGCCCGGCGGCGCCGCCCAGCGAGGCGGCCGCGCCGGCCACGCCGGGAACCATCGCCGACACCGTCTCGGCGTCGAGCCCGGCGCCGCCGGCGTGCTGGATCAGCAGCCCGTCGCGCCCCAGCACCAGCACGTGCTCCACGCCGGGGTGGCTGAGAATGCGGTCCAGCGCCTGGTCGAGCTCGGACATGGGCTTGGTTTCCGGAAAGCGGGGTGGGCGGGGTGGCCGGGCAGCAACGTACCCGCCGCGGCCCCCGCGGTCAACCCTGGAAAGCGGCTCCGCGCTTGACGCAACGGCGTTGGGACGGATAAGGTTAACCCTCGCGTCCGGCGTGCCCGGGCGCGCTTCGTTTCGCACATCCGAGCATCGATAAGAGAGAACCATTGCGCTCCGTCTACTCCGCGCTCGCGGCGCTCGTGCTGATCCCCGCGGCCACCCTGCTCGGCGCCTGCGACGATCCCTTCGCCGGGATCGAGCCGCAGATCCGCGCCGACTCGCTGGTGCTGTCGGCCGCCAACAGCAACGGCCCCAACCCGTCGGCGCTCGACATCTTCAACAACGCGCGCCCCGCGCGACCCGAGCTTCCCGCCCAGGCCGGCTCGTTCGACCTGCAGGTGCGGCTGACCGGGTCGGTGTTCTCGCTGATCCCCAGCCCCGCCACCGGCAACCTGCGCGGCGCCGGGCTGCAGAAGACCACGCGCTCCATCGACGACCCGGGCGAGGCCCCGCGCGAGGTGGCCGACTACACCCGCGAGGCCATGAACGTGGCGGTCGGTGAGACCTTCTTCGTGCAGACGCGCCCCGGCGGCGGGTGCGGCACCACCAGCAAGTACGCCATCCTCAAGGTGCTGGCGGCAGACCCGGCCACGGGGAACCTGACCGTGCGGGTGATCAGCAACCAGGCCTGCGACGACGAGCGGCTGGAGCTCTGATGCTGGAGCTGCGGCAGATCCGGCAGGACCCCGACGCCTTCCGCGCCGCGCTGGCCCGCCGGGGCGGCGCCGCAGAGACCGACGCGGCGCTGGCCCGCGCGCTGGAGCGAGACGGCGAGCGCCGCGCGCTGATCGGCGAGGGCGAC
>DASWMA010000559.1:0-13813 GCA_036399995.1 Longimicrobium sp.
CATACTCTGTGCGTCCACGCCGTATCCTCGTTGCTGCTGGGGAGGTCGGGGGGTCGCACGCGGAGCAGGAAAACGAAAGTGCAAACATGGAGATGTTCATGACAGGCACACCACCTGCTACGTCTGTGTGTTGCAGATGGACGAGAATTACGTTGACATTTTCAGACGATCGATGAGTATTGGGTGCAGTTGATCTGCCGGTACCTCAAAGCCGATCGGTCTCTCGCCGGTTCCCCTTTCGCCCTCGTCCGGGTTCCCCGATGCCGCTCCATCCTGTTCGCCGCCCACACGGGCGGCCGTGCGTGCCCACCGCAGCCGGCGGGGCACTCCCCCAGCACCCCCGGAGGGCCGCATGAGCGACATCCGCGCTACGCTCGAGGCCGTGCGCCAGCGGCTGAACGAGTGGATCAACGGCCTGGAGAGCCGGCCCGAGCCCTGGGTGGTGCTCTCGAACCTGGTGGACCCCGAGGGGAAGCCGGTGGAGGCCGCCCGCGGCAAGCTGGTGATGTTCCTGGCCGGGATCCAGAAGGAGACGATGGTCAGCACCTACACGCCCGCGGTGCCGTCGGGCGACAACGAATACTCCATCGTGGCGCCGCCGCTGTACGTGGACCTGTACGTCATGGTGATCGCCAACTTCTACGACCCCAACTATTCCGAGGGGCTGGGGATGATCTCGCTGGCCATCAGCTTCTTCCAGCAGAACCCCTCGTTCACCCCGGCCTCCCTTCCCGGCCTCCCCCCGGAGGTGGAGCGGCTCAGCTGGGAGATGACCAACCTCGACCCGCTGAACCTGAGCTACCTGATGGGCATCGCCGGCATCAAGTACCTCCCTTCGGCCTACTACAAGGTGCGCCTCCTTCCCTTCACCGGGGGTGCGGTGCAGCGCCAGGAGCCCGGCGTGGCCGGGATCCAGAGCCCCGGCGACCCCATCGACCCGCCCGCGTCGGGCCCCGCGCCCGGCCCGCGCCCCCTTCCGAGGCGCCGATGAGCTTCCACTCCCGGCCGGCCGGCCGCCGCCACGCCCTGCGCGCCCCGGCCGCCGAGCCCGCCGAGCCCGAAGACACGCTCCCGCCGGGCCTACTGCGGGCCGCCGCGTGGGACGAAGCGGCCGCCACCGCGCACCCCGACCAGCGCGCGTCGGTGTACGCCCGGCTGGCCCGGGTGGCGGTGCGCCACACCTTCTACAACGCCACCGGCGGCCGCTGCGGCGACTTCGCGGTGCGGCCCACCCAGTACACCGCCGCGCTGATGCGCAGCCTGGGGCTGCTGTTCAAGCCCGAGGCCGACGGCTTCTCGGTGCTGTACGACACGAAGGGCGAGCCGGAGCTGCTGTCGTACCTGGGGCGCCAGGCGCACCAGGACGGGAGCGTGTGGACCCGGCTCACCTTCCTGCTGTCGCTGACCAACCCGTACTTCGTGAACTTCACCGACATCCCCATCGACCACGACCCGGCGCGGTGGACCTTCTGGCTGAGCAACCAGAAAGCCCACGGGCGCGGCGCCATGGTGCTGCTGACCCCCGGCACGCGGGTGACCGGCGACGAGCGGCTGCTGGTGGCCGGGGGGCAGGTGGTGGAGCCGGCGGGCCCCGATGTGGTGCGGGTGGAGGTATGCGGCATCTCGGGCGAGCCGATGCTGTGCAAGCCCCGCTGCGTGCCGAAGAGCGTGGCCGACCGGCTCCGCCCCGACCAGCTCGTGTGCGACCCGTACGCGCAGGAAAACGAGAAGGACGAGCCGGTGTGCACCGACCGCCTCTTCTTCGACCTCTCGCTCCTTCCCGAAGACTGCTACTCGGTGCAGGCGGTGCTGAAGGACGACACGGTGGAGCCGCGCGGAAAGTTCGTGTACACCTCGCTGTACCCGATGCCGCTGTGCATGGTGGACCTGCTGTTCACCGACCCGTACGCGGCCGGCCCGGCGCTCGTGGCGCCGGGGGAAACGGGCGTGTACCCCGTGTCGCTGCAGGGCAAGGGCTCGGTGCAGGGGGTCGACTACGTGCTGCGCTTCACCCGGCGGAAGACGTGGTGGAACTACTACGTGGTGCCGCAGCGCGGGGGCGAGCTGCACGAGCTGAGCATCGCCGAGGCCACCCACGCGGGAACGACGCGCCGGGTCCGCTTCCTGGGCCCGTGCGAGGTGCGCCTTCCCGGCGGGCAGCGGGCCTACCGCTTCCTGTCGTCGCGGCCGCTGCCGCTGGAGCAGCGCTCGCGCCTCCACCTGCGGCTCAGCGGGCGCACCGCCGACATGCACCGCGCCCAGGTGCTGGTGGAGCGGCTGGCGGTGCCCTCGGGGCAGCAGGTGCTGCCGTACTCGGGCGAGGGTGCCTGCCAGCAGGCGGTGCGCGCGCTGCGGCGCCCCCGCGACCCCGGCGCGCGCTGCCGGCGGCTGCTGAGGCACCTGTGCGGAGCCGGGCCGGACCCCGGCGCCACGGGGAGCGGGGCCCCCCCCCCGTCCCGAGATTTCTCGGACGTATACGTGTATGTCTGAGCCTTCATGAACCCGTCCCACTGAAAGGAACGCATCCATGCCAGCCACACGCACCTACAAGACCCCCGGGGTCTACGTCGCCGAGCTGTCGGCCTTCCCGCCCTCGATCGTGGGGGTGCAGACCGCCGTGCCCTGCTTCGTGGGCTACACCGCCACCGCCGAGATCAGCGGCAAGCCGGTGCTGATGAAGCCGATCCCCATCGGCTCGCTGGCCGACTTCGAGGAGGTGTTCGGCGGCGCCCACAAGGCGCAGTACACGCTCACCCTGGTGGCCAACCCCACCGCCGACAACTACGACTTCCGGGTGTGGGACCCCAAGGCCAACGCCCCGGCCTTCAAGTACTACCGCCTGGTCGGCGACAGCAGCTACAACCTGTACAACAGCATGCGGCTGTTCTACGCCAACGGCGGCGGCAACTGCTACGTGGTGTCGGTGGGGCTGTACGGCAGCGCCATCACGTCGGCCGGCCTGGTGGCCGGGCTGAACGCGGCCAAGGAGCAGGTGGGGCCCACCATGCTGGTGGTGCCCGACGCGGTGCTCCTTCCCAACAACGGCGCCGGCGAGGGGAAGCACCCCTGGGAGTCGAACGACTTCGCCACCGTCAGCAAGACCATGCTGGAGCAGTGCGCCTTCCTGCAGGACCGGGTGGCCATCCTCGACGTGTACGGCACCGACTACCTGTCGCCGCCGGCCACCGACGGGGCCACCCTGGACCTGATCATGACGCGCTTCCGCCAGGACGTGGGCGAGAAGGGGCTGAGCTACGGGATGGCCTACTTCCCCTACCTCGACACCACGGTGGTGCCGCTCAGCGACGTGAACTACACCTCCATCGTGAACACGCCGGACGAGGCCACCGGCCAGGGCGCGCTGCAGGAGATCCTGTCGTGGGAGAACCAGAACCTCTACGGCGACCCCGCCACCGCGGGGAACACCCGCGCCAAGGCGGTGCAGGGCGACATCGACGCGATCAGCGACCCCGAGGTGGTGGACCCCGCCGACCCCGCCGCTGTGAGGAAGCTGAACGACAACCTGACCGCCGCGCTCCCGCTGCTGGTCGACATCCAGCGCGCGGTGGTGAAGTACGAAGACGTGCTGCCGCCCAGCGCCGCCATGGCCGGGGTGATGACCTGGGTGGACACCACCCGCGGCGTGTGGAACGCCCCCGCCAACGTGACGCTCACCTCGGTCGAGCGCCCCACGGTGCCGCTGAACGCCGACCAGCAGGGGAACATGAACGTGCCGGTGGACGGCAAGGCGGTGGACGCGCTGCGCGAGTTCCCCGGCCGCGGCACGGTGGTGTGGGGCGCGCGCACGCTCGACGGCAACAGCAACGACTACCGCTACATCCAGGTGCGGCGCACGCTGATCTACATCGAGCAGTCGATCAAGAACGCGCTCAACCAGTTCGTGTTCGCCGCCAACACCGGGCAGACCTGGACCACGGTGGTGTCGTCGGTCTCGAGCTTCCTGCAGACGGTGTGGAGCCAGGGCGGGCTGATGGGCGCTACCGCCGCCGAGGCGTTCAGCGTGCAGTGCGGCCTGGGCAGCACCATGACCGGGAAGGACATCCTGGAGGGCTACATGATCGTGCAGGTCACGCTGCAGATGATCCGCCCGGCCGAGTTCATCGAGCTCACCTTCAAGCAGAAGATGGAAGGCGTGAGCTGACGGCCGCGCGCGGGCGCCGGAGGGCCCGCGCGCGGGAGCACCACCCCCGTTCGTTTCTTTGACACAACCCACATTCAACCGGGAAGGACATCATGGCTGGCGAAGTTCAGGACGCCATCTGGCCGCTGCCGAAGTTCTACTTCACCGTCACGCTGGGCGACGACGACACCGTGTCGTTCCAGGAGGTCGACGGGCTCGACAGCGAAACGCAGGTGATCGAGTACCGCCACGGGAACAGCAAGGTCTTCTACCCCATCAAGATGCCGGGGCTGGGCAAGGTGGGGAACGTGACCATGCGCAAGGGCATCTTCGTGAACGACAACAAGTTCTGGACCTGGTACAACGAGATCAAGCTGAACACCATCGCCCGGCGCACGGTGACCATCAGCCTGCTCGACGAGGAGGGGAACCCGCGCATGACGTGGACGCTCAACAACGCCTGGCCCACCAAGATCACCGGCACCGACCTCAAGTCGGAGGGGAACGAGGTGGCGGTGGAGTCGGTGGAGATCGCCTACGAGACGCTGGTGGTTTCCACGCCCTGACGCAGGCGGTGACACGTGTCCGACGCATACTATCCGCCGCCGGGATTCTACTTCCGCGTCACCGTGCTGGGCGTGGGCGCCGTGGCGGCCGAGCTCAGCGGGGTGGACGCCAGCTTCCAGGAGGTCTCGGGGATCGAGGCGCGGTGGGACACCGAAGACGTGGTGGAGGGGGGCGAGAACCGGTTCGTGCACCGCCTCCCCCGCCCGGCGCGGTACTCCGACCTGGTGCTCAAGCGCGGGATCGTGACGCGGGCGAGCTTCTTCGCCGAGTGGGCGGGAACCCAGATCGGCTCGCGGCTGTCGCTTCCCATCATCACCCAGAACCTGATGGTGACGCTGCTGAACCCGAACGCCATCCCGCTGGTGGCCTGGGTGTTCGTGAACGCCTGGCCGCTCAAGTGGGAGATCTCGCGGTTCGACTCCATGAGCAACGAGATCGCCACCGAGAGCATGGAGTTCGCCTACAGCTGGTTCGAGCGGATCAACGTGGGCATCGGGCTCCAGGTGGGCGAGGCGCTGGGGGTCATCTAGCCGGCCGGGAGCGGAACGGAGGAGTGCGCGCGCCGGCTCCTCCGCGGGAAGACGACCGCGTCGTTCCACCTCCGTCCGGGGAGGTGAGACGGTGCAGGGGCGAAGCCGAAGTCGGGGCCGAGCCCGAAGTGGAGTGAGATCGAGATCGAGATCGAGATCGAGGTCGAGGTCGAGGTCGAGGTCGAGGTCGAAGTCGAAATCGAAATCGAAGGATCGGGATCCAGGCCGATCCCGGGATGGGCTGCAGCGGGCGGCGGCGCCGGGAGCACGGCGGCGGCGCGGCGAAGCGTCTGCCCGCACCACGATGGCGACGTAACGTTTGGAATCGACAGGGAGAGAGGGACCCGATGGCGCTGGAGATCAACGAGATCGGCATCCACTTCCGCGTCCCCGACTCCGACGGGCCGGTGCGGTCCACGCCGAGTGCGGTGGACATGCGCGACCAGTCGGAAGGGTGCGGCGACGACGACCGCGCGCGGATCGTGGACGACTGCGTGCGCCGGGTGCTGCAGCTGCTGGCCGCGCGCAGGGAGCGGTGAGATGAGCTTTTCGGGGAGCCTGGAGAAGCTGCTGGTGGAGGCGTACGACGACTCCAAGTTCACCAAGAAGGCGGGGGAGCTGAAGGTGTCGATCAACCCCGAGAAGTACACCCACACCTACTCCATCTGCTACAACGACCGCCAGGCGCAGGGGAGCAACGGCGGCTCGCCCACCTTCAACAAGATCCCGTCCGACCGGGTGGCCTTCGAGCTGGTGTTCGACGGCACGGGCGTGGTGCCCACCGCCATCCCCGGGATCCTGCCGTACACCGGCGACGGGGTGGCCAAGCAGGTCGACCAGTTCAAGACGCTGGTGTTCAGCTACGCCGGCAACATCCACAGCCCCCGCTACCTGCGGCTCACCTGGGGGACGATGCTGTTCAACGGCCGGCTGAAGGAGCTGTCGCTGTCGTACACGCTGTTCAAGCCCGACGGCACCCCGCTGCGCGCGCGGGCCGACGTGAGCTTCGTGGGCTACACCGACGAGGAGGAGCTGGCCAAGAAGGCCACGAAGTCGTCGCCCGACCTGACGCACGTGGTGACGGTGAAGGCCGGCGACACCCTGCCGCTGCTGTGCTGGCAGCTGTACGGGAGCAGCGACGCATACATCGACGTGGCCCGCTTCAACGGGCTCACCGGCTTCCGCGAGCTGAAGGCGGGAACGCAGCTGGTGTTCCCCCCGCTGGAGGACGCGGCATGACCCCCCCGTCGCCCGTGCTGGAGGCCGGCGAGACCGTCGCCTTCACCGTGAAGGTGAAGGGGAAGGCGATCGACACCAGCTGGCAGGTGGAGAGCATCGAGACCTGGAACGCGGTGAACCGCGTCCCCCGCGCGCGGGTGGTGCTGTTCGACGGCGACGCGGCCAAGGCCACCTTCCCGATCAGCACGCTCGATACCTTCCTCCCCGGCAACCCGCTGGAGGTGTGGGCCGCCTACGACAACGAGCCCAAGTCGATGCTCTTCTCGGGGCTGATCGTGAAGCAGGGGATCGAGATCGGCGAGAGCGGGGCGTCGCGGCTGGTGGTGGACGTGACCGACGAGGCGATCCGGATGACGCTGGAGCGGAAGAACGGCGTGTTCACCGACTTCAAGGACAGCTCGCTGATCGGCAAGCTGATCTCGGGCGCGGGGCTGCGCCCCAAGGTGACGGACACCAAGGTGACGCTCCCCGAGACGGTGCAGTACTACGCCAGCGACTGGGACCTGATGGTCACCCGCGCCGAGGTGAACGGCTTCGTGGTGATCGCCAGCATGGGCACGGTGACCGTAGGCCCGCCCGACACCGCCCAGGACGCGGCGCTGGCGGTGAAGTACGGCGACAGCGTGCTGGACCTGCGCGCCGAGATGGACGCCGCCACGCAGCTGGCCCCCTCGGCCATCAAGAGCTTCAGCTGGGACCCGGCGCAGCAGAAGGTGGTGGAGGCCGGCCCGGGCACGGTGAAGGTGAACGAGCAGGGGAACGTGACCTCGGCGCAGCTGGCCCGGGCGTTCGGGGTGAAGAAGTTCACCCAGCAGAGCGGCGGGAGCCTGGAGAAGGCGTCGCTGGAAGGGTGGTCGTCGGCCGAGCTGGTGAAGAGCAAGCTCAGCAAGATCCGCGGGTGGGTGCGCTTCCAGGGGAGCGTGCGGGCGCGCACCGGCACCATGATCGAGCTGCAGGGGCTGGGGCCGCGCTTCAACGGCAAGGCCTGGGTGAGCGGGGTGCACCACAGCATCACCCAGGGCACCTGGCTCACCACCGCCGACTTCGGCCTGTCGGCGAAGTGGTTCGCGGCCGAGGCGCCCGACATCGAGGCGCCGGGGGCGTCGGGGCAGCTCCCCTCGGTGCAGGGGCTGCAGACCGGCGTGGTGAAGAAGGTGGCCAAGGACCCGGGCGGCGAGTTCCGGGTGCAGGTGAACCTGCCGCTGGTGGGCGACGCGAAGACGGGGCTGGTGTGGGCGCGGCTGGCCACCCTCTACGCGGGGAACAAGGTGGGTGCGTTCTTCTACCCCGAGCCGGGCGACGAGGTGGTGGTGGGGTTCATGAATGACGACCCGCGCTACGCCGTGGTGCTGGGCTCGGTCTACAGCAAGAAGCTGGCGCCGCCCTACCCGCCCGACGAGAAGAACGACCGCAAGGCGCTGGTCACCCGCGGCAAGCTCGAGATCGGCTTCGACGACAAGGACGGGGTGATCGAGATCAAGACGCCCAAGCACTCCATCAGGCTCGACGAGAAGGCGGGCTCGGTGACCATCGTGGACGCCAGCAAGAACAAGGTGTCGCTGTCGAAGAGCGGGGTGGCGCTGGAGAGCGCCTCGAACCTGACCATCACCGCCAAGGGGAACATCACCATCGACGCCAAGGCCAACCTGAACCTGAAAGCCGGCGCCACCACGAAGGTCGAGGGCTCGATGGTGAGCGCCAAGGCCAAGGTGAAGCTGTCCGTCGGCTCCGGCGGGATGTCGGAGCTCACCGCCTCGGGGCTGGTGAAGGTCCAGGGCGCGATCGTGAAGATCAACTGAGACGAGACCTCGGTCGACCGGCGGCTGAAGCCGCAGCAACAACTACGAAAAGCCTCGCAAACCGCGCGAGGCTTCAACGACCGAGGTCGCGGCTCTTTCATCCTCCGTGGTCGCGCGCGCCCGGATTCGACGCCGAAGCGCCACGATGCGTGAGGGATGCGCGCCCGGAGGGCCGGGACGCCGCCGCGCGTGATAAAGCTCGAGGGATAGGCTGGATGCCGGGCGCGGCGGTGGCCCGGCGCGGTTGGCAACGGCGGTATCGTTGCCTACCGCGCGCGCAGCCCGGCCCGGAGCGCAGCGGAGGGACACGCCCGCACCGCGCAGTTCGCCGTTACGCCACCTGCCCGGAACGATGGCGTCAGGACTCAGCACCCGGCACGCAGCACCTGGCACCTGGCACCTGGCACCTGGCACCTAGCACCTAGCACCTAGCACCTAGCACCCGGCCACTTCGTCCATCATCACCCGAAAGGACACCCATGCCTCCCGCCGCCCGAGTGACCGACTTCCACCAGTGCCCGATGTCGACCCCCGCGGGGCCCGTGGCGGTGCCGCACGTGGGCGGGCCCATCGCGGGGCCCGGCGCCGTGACGGTGCTGATCGGCGGGCTGCCGGCGGCCAAGGTGGGCGACGTGGCCATCTGCGTGGGCCCGCCCGACGCCATCGTGAAGGGCTCGGCCACGGTGAAGGTGATGGGGCTGCCCGCCGCGCGCATGGGCGACAAGACGGCGCACGGCGGCACCATCATGCTGGGCCTGCCCACCGTGCTGATCGGCGGGTGAGCGGCATGGACCCCAAGGACTCCGCCTTCCTGGGCACCGGGTGGACCTTTCCGCCCACCTTCTCGGCCAGCCAGAGCACGGTGGTGATGGCCCCGGGCGCGGCCGACATCAAGGACAGCCTGCGCGTGCTGTTCGGCACCATCCCGGGCGAGCGCCAGATGGTGCCCACCTACGGCTGCGAGCTGTGGCGGATGGTGTTCGGCACCCTCAACACCACGCTGATCACCCAGATCGACAACGCCGTGCGCACCGCGGTGCTCAACTGGGAGCCACGCATCGACGTGGACGAGGTCACCGTGCAGGAGGCGCCGGGGCTCGACGGGATGGTGACGGTGAACGTGGCCTACACCATCCGCCGCACCAACACGCGCGACAACCTGGTCTACCCGTTCTACCTGCGGGAAGGCACCCTGGTCCCCTCGGCGGGCTGAGCCGCCGGACCCGCCCCACCGCCCGCCCACCCGAGCACCGATGATGGATCCGCACGCCGGCAAGATCGTGCTGAACGGCGCCCCGAGCCAGCTCACCCGCCTGCTGCGCTCGCCAGGCGCGGCACGCGCGCGGGTGGACGGCCGCGGCCAGGCCGAGCTGCTGGCGTTCGCCTCGCGCTTCGGCGCCCTGGTCAACTTCTACAACCTCGAAAACGAGGTGGAGGGCGACTGGTCGTCGTTCTTCCTGGCCGACCCCGCGGTGGTGGCGGCCGCGCTCGAGGGCGCCGCGCCGGCGCAGCGCGAGGCGGCGGTGGCGGCGCTGGCCCGCCGCACGGTGGAGACGGCGGACCCGGAGGAGAAGCGCGCGCTCCTCGGTGGCCTGTTCGCCGCGCCGCACGCGCTGGCGCGGCAGGCCGATGCCTTGCTGGGCGCGCTGGACCGGCTCCCCCGCGGCGCCGCGGCCGAGCGGGCGCGCCGGCAGCTGACCGCCGCCGTGCGCGGCACGCTGGCGCCGGGGCTGCGCCGGCTGCGCGGGTGGGACCAGGGCGCCGCCGCGCGCGAGGCGCTGGGCGCGCCCGTGGGGCTGAACTACGCCGGCTTCGGCGATGCGTGGGAGGTGGAGGGCGCGCGCCCCGACGCCTCGATCTTCCGCGGCGCGGGCGAGGCGGACCGGATGGACGCGGCGGTCCCGCCCCTGGTGGAGACGTTCATCGCCTTCCACGACGCGCTGGCGCCGGTGGCCGCCGCGGCGGCCGAGGTGGGGCTGGCCGCCGAGCAGCTCGAAGGGCAGCGCAGGCCCCCGGCGGTGCTGTACGACGCCTTCGTGCGCCTGTTCCGCACCGCGCAGGACTCGCTCGACACCCTCACCCCGCGCTACGCCTCGTTCTATTACCGCGACGTGCTGCGCGAGCGCGAGCGCGGCCCGGTGCCCGACAGCGTGTACCTGGCGTTCGCGCTGGAAGCCGACGACGCGGCGCCCGCCGCCGTCCCCGCGGCCACGCAGTTCCCCGCCGGCAGCGACCCCGACGGCCACGAGGTGGTGTACGCGGCCGACCGCGGGGTGACGGTGACCGCCGCCTCGCTGGCGCGCGTGCGGATGCTGCGCGCGGTGGCGGGGCCGCTGATCGTCTCCTTCACCCCCACGTCGCCCGTCATCCCGCCGGTCCTGCCCCCCACGCCGCCGCCGTCCGAGGTGGTGTCGGTGACGACGAGCGCGACGCCCGTCCGGGACGACGGGGGGGATGCGGAGCTCGCCGCGGTGCAGCAGGTGCTCGCCTCGTACCTGGCGGGCGCGGACGGGGCCGAGGCGGTGGGGGAGGCGGGCGCGGGCGGCGACCCGTGGCCCACCTTCGGCGCGAATGCGGAGGGGACGGTGGGGCGGCTGGCCACCGCGCCGGCCACGCTGGGCTTCGCCGTGGCCACCCCCGAGCTGCTGCTGACGGGCGGGCGCCGCTCCGTGGCCGTCACCCTGGGCATCGGCGCGGGCGAGGCGCTGGCCGCGCGGCTGAACGCCGTGGCCGGCGTGGTGGGGGAAGACGACCCGTGGAAGGTGCTGGAGCAGGTGGTGAATGGCGCGTTCACCCTGTCGCTCTCCACCGCCGAAGGATGGTTCGCGGTGGAGGGATACTGCGCGCTGGTGCAGCCCGGCACCACCGGCCTGGCGGTCACGCTGGCGGTGGATCTGCCGTCCGCAGTGCCCGCCATCGTCCCCCTGTACCAGGGCGGCGACCCCCCGCCGCCGGAGGAGGAAGACCCGGAGACGGCCGCGAACCCGGCGCCCACGCTGCCCACCCTCAAGGCGTACCTCCGCGCCGGCACGGTTCCCGTCACGGGCCCGCTGGGGACGGCGCTGGTCTACCCCTTCTCGTTCCTCGACGCCGTTTCGGTGAGCGCGGTGGAGGTGAGCACGCAGGTGTGCGGGCTGGCCGACCTGGCGCTGGCCAACACCGACGGCGAGGTGGACCCCGGCTCACCCTTCCCGGTGTTCGGCGGGTCGCCGGCGGTGGGGTCGTACCTGGAGATGCGCAGCGTGGAGCTGTTCTCCAAGCGCCCCACCGAGCTGTCGCTGACGGTGCGCTGGCTGGGGCTGCCGCCCAACGACACCGGCTTCGCGGGGTGGTACCGCGACTACCGCATCGGGCTGGACGGGAAGCCGCAGTGCTGCCTGTTCGACAACACCACCTTCCGCGGCCGGGTGCGCGTGGTGAGCCCCGGCGCGTGGGAGGTGGGCGTGGTGCCGACGGGCGGCGAGCTGCCGTTCGAGCCGGTCTACCTCTTTCGCACCCGTGCCGCCCCCGCCCCCGCCCCCGTTCCCACCCCCGAAGCCGCCGCGCCTGGGGCCGTTTCCGTCACGTCGGTGCAGGCGGTGCCGTGCGGCCAACCCGTCCCCTGCCCCAGGGAGCCGGGGTGCGACGGCCCGCCGCCGCGCCGGTCGGCGCCGCTCTGCGCCGAGTCGCGCTTCGACCCCCTCGCGTTGAGCGACACGAAGGGCGTGCCGGCCTATTACGACCCCAGCGAGAGCGCGCTGCGGCTGGAGCTGAGCGACCCGCCGTACGCGTTCGGCAACGACCTGTACGCGGCGAACGTGCTGAACGCCGTGCTCGAAGACCTGCCCGACACCAGCGCCTGCCAGGACACGTGCCTGGCCGCCTGCCAGCCGCTGGCCACCGCCTCTGCAGCCCTGGCCGCGTGTCAGGCCGAGTGCGAGAAAGACCCGACGCTCTGCACCACCTGCGTGCAGGGCGTGCTCGACGCGCTGGTGGCGAGTGCGGTGGAGTGCCTGGAGGGGTGCTGCCTGTCGCTGGCGCTGCGCACGCAGGCGCGCGGCGTCCTGAAGCAGCCGCCCGCCGAGCGGCTGGCCACGCTGCAGGCGGTGGTGCGCGCGGCACGGGCCGAGGTGCCCGCGGCGGGGCCGTGCCTGCGCCGCTGCGCGCGGATGGTGATCTGCGCCGTCTCGCTGCAAGCGTGCCTCACGAGCGGCACCTCCGGCGGCGGGACGACGGGTGGCGGGACGTCCGGTGGCGGCACGACGGGTGGCTCGACGTCCGGCGACGGGTCGTCCACCGGAGGAACGACCGGCGGCGGATCGACGGAAGGCGGGTCGACGGTCGGAGATCCGTCGAGCACCGGCACGTCATCGGGCGACACGGGAACGTCGGGCGACACCAGGTCGGGGGATGGGACGTCCACCGGATCGTCGGGCGACGGGACCTCCAGTGGCACCTCGGGCGACGGAGGGTCCGGCGGTGATCCGTCCGGCGGCGGCTCGTCGAGCGGCGGCTCGTCGGGTGACGGTGGATCGGGCAGTGGATCGGGTGATGGTGGATCGGGCGGGGGGACGACGGGCGGGCCGACGGCGGAGTGCATCACCGCGTGCCGCCAGCAGCTCGACGCCGCGTACACGCTGTCGCTGCAGGAGTGCATGGACGACTGCGTGCGGCTCAAGGGCGAGCTGCGCTACCCCAACGAGCCGTACCTGCCGCAGGCCGAATCGGTCACGGTGAACTACTCCGCCAGGTGCAGCTTTGCGCCGGGTGCTGCGGACGTCTGCGGCGAGATGTACCACCTGGAGCCCTTCGGCGGGTGGCGCGCGGCGGTGGGTGCGGACGGGACCGCCACGCTCCTTCCGCCGGTGGCCGCGCCCGGCACGCTGCTGCTGGGCTTCAGCGGCTTGGCCGAGGCGCAGACGCTCACCCTTCTCTTCCAGCTCGCCGCCGCGGGCGGCACCGACGAGCCGCCCCCGCCGCCGCCCGTGTCGTGGAGCTACCGCTCGGCCAACCAGTGGCACACGCTCCCGCCCGCCGCCGTGGTCGGCGACGGCACGCACGGGCTGCGCAACCCGGGGATCGTGACGCTCGCCCTGCCGCGGATGGACGCCCAGGGCGACACCGTGCTCCCCGGCGGCGAGCGCTGGCTGTGCGCCGCCGCGCAGGGCGACCCGGCCGGCGCGGCGTGGACGGTGTCGATCCATCCCCACGCCCTGGCGGCCACCTGGGTGAACACGGGCGACGGCACGGGCGCGCACATGGCCGCGCCGCTGCCGGCGGGCACCATCACCGCCTCGGTGGAGAGCCTGCCCGGCATCGGCACCATCGCGCAGCCGATGCCCTCGTTCGGCGGGCGGCCGCCGGAGACGGGCGAGACCTTCCAGGTGCGCGTGGGCGAGCGGCTGCGCCACAAGGACCGCGCGGTCCAGCCGTGGGACTACGAGCGCCTGGTGCTGGAGCGCTTTCCCCAGGTGTGGAAGGTGGGGGTGCTCCCCGCCCGCTCCCTCTCGGGCGCGGACCCGGGGTCGGTCGTGGTCGTGGTGGTCGCCGGGCAGGAG
>DASWMA010000560.1:0-3590 GCA_036399995.1 Longimicrobium sp.
CGGCCTCCGCGAGCAGGAGGCTCTCCGTGTCCATCGGCCAGCACGCGATCCGGCCCTCGAGCCCGGCCGGCGCCGGCGCGAGCGGCCAGCACTCCGAGTTGCCCCCGGCGCCGCCGATCGCCGTGGCGTCTCCGAGCCGCGTAGCGAGTTCTGCGACTTGCTCATAGCGAGGGTCACGGGCGGCGAGCATCCGGCAGCGCGCGAGCACACCCCGGTTGATACAGCATAGGAACAACACGTTCCGGTCACGTGCGAGGAGGTCCGAGAGCGTGACCACGAGTTGCAGCGCGGCATCTCCGTCGGGTTGCTCGCTCGCGGAGGCATCCTGAACCACGGACAGGTAACCCACCGCGCGCTCGAACGCCTCGCTCCCGGGCCCCGCATTCGCTGCGATCGCCTCGGCCTGCCACTCAACCAGGCGCCCCGGCTGGCGCTCAAGTTGCGCTCTGAGGGCAGAAACGAGCGTGCCGTGGCAGCCGAGGCCGTGGTCGAGGGCATAAACGAAGGCTTGTACAGCCTCGGATTTCCCATTCCCCGGTCCGCCGACGAGGAAGATGAACCTTGGTCCGGGCTCCTCGGCAGCCACGGCAGCAGCTAGCGCGGCGAGCTTCCGCACAAGTGAGGTCTGGATAATGCCGTTGTCGCCGCCGCCACTCCCGCGGAGCGGGTTCCCCGAGGCGTCGTCGAAAGGCACGCGAACGCCACCGCGCTCATGACCGTGCCAGGACAGGAGTTCTAGGATCCTCGGGTTTGTGTTCCTAGGCATTGCCTAAGTCGGGACAGGGATAGGGAATCACGAGGCCAACATGGGGAAACATCGGAATTACCGATACGGATGGCAAGGCAAAAGGCGGGAAATCCCGACGGTCTGGCACCGCGACGTACGTTAACGTGGAAATCACGCTGCCAGAGCACCAGGAAATCGAGCGATTCCAGCGCCGGTTAGTAGCCTGGTTCGAGGAAAACGGACGCGACTTTGCTTGGCGCGCATCTGGGCTGCCATGGTACGAGGCACTCCTCGCAGAGGTATTCCTGCAGCGTACGACTGCCACCGCGGTCGCGCGACTCCTACCGGGTTTCCTTGGGCGCTACCCGGACTGGGAAACTATCGCCTCGGCACCCGATGACGAACTAGCCGAGGCGCTCCGACCGTTTGGGCTGTGGCAGCGGCGCCTCGCTACACTCAAGCCGTTGGCGGCTCGCATGGCGGCCCTCGGCGGGGCTGTACCGGCCACCCGCGAGGCTATCGAGGATTTGCCCGGGGTGGGACAGTACATTGCGAATGCAATGCTCGTCGTCTGCCATGGAGAGGCGCAACCGCTTCTCGACGTCAACATGGCTCGTGTCCTTGAGCGATACTTCCATCCTCGCACGCGCGCTGACATCCGGTATGACCCCTACCTGCAGGCGCTCTCTAGGGCCGTGCTCGTCGGCGTCGACGCCAAAGTGATGAACTGGGCGATCCTTGACTTTGCCGCGCTGGTCTGTCGATCCCGCGCCCCGAGGTGCCCGGAATGTCCGCTCGCCTCAGGGTGCCGGTACGCGCGAGAGAATCGAACGAGCCCACTTGCTGGGAGTGACCCACCGACCTAGCTCCTGATCCTGATTGGCCAGTTAACTGTTCTTGATCCTACGATCTGAGCGAGTCTTGATGGGCGTGGAAGCATGTCGATCCGCTGTATAGAACGGCTGCACCCTGCGAACGCCTCGCCCCTGGTCAGCAGATCCGTTGCGAATAGAGCCGCATAGTCAGCATCTTCGTTCGGGCGGCGGCATCGCCGTACCCGGCCGACGTTCGTCTCCTCCCATCCCACGCCGGCGCGCCGCCGGCCCGGATTCCATCCGCCGCCACCGGGATCACCCTCCCATGCACCTCCGCTTCGCCGCCGGTCTCCTCGCGCTCCTCACCGCCATCGCCGCCCCGCTCGCCGCGCAGGGGCACGACCACGACCATCCCACCACCGAGGCCGCCACCGACATCGGCCGGCTGGGGCGCGTGGACTTCGCCAACTCGGGCGCGGCCGCGGCCCAGCCGGCGTTCCAGCGGGGGATCACGCTGCTGCACAGCTTCCTGGGCCGGGAGGCGCGCGAGGCGTTCCGCGAGGCGCAGCGCGTGGACCCGCGCTTCGTGATGGCGTACTGGGGCGAGGCGTGGTCGGCCGACGACAGCGCCGCCGTCGACTCGGTGCTGCGGCGCCTGGCGCCCACCCGCGAGGCGCGCCGCGCCCTGGCGCGCACCGAGCGCGAGCGCGCGTACCTGGACCTGGCCGAGCGGTTCGGGCTGCTGGGCCAGGCCGCGCAAGACACCATCAGCCTGCAGCTGTCCGAGGCCTGGCGCGCCATCCACGAGGCGTACCCCGACGACGACGACGCGGCGCTCTGGTACGCCCTGTCGCTGGCCTTCCACCGCTTCCGCGAGAGCGACAACGCCGAGCGCACGCTGGCGCTGAGCGTGCAGGCCGCCGCGGTGATCGAAGACGTGTTCCGGCGCAGGCCAGACCACCCCGGCGCCGCGCACTACCTGATCCACGCCTACGACGACGCCCGCCTGGCGCCGCTGGGGCTGCGGGCCGCCCGGGCGTACGCGAACATCGCCCCGGGGGCGTACCACGCGGTGCACATGCCGTCGCACATCTTCTTCCACTTCGGCTCGTGGCCCGAGGTGGTGGCCAGCAACGAGCGGGCGTGGGCGCTCTCGCGCAACGGCATCAACGGCCAGCCCCTCCCGCCCGACCAGTGGGACTATCACGCCGCCGACTGGCTGCACTACGGCTACCTGCAGCAGGGCCGCGTCCGCCGCGCCACCGCGCTCGCCGACTCCATCGCCCAGGCGTGGACCGAAGAGCGGCTGGCCGCCCTCCCGCAGCGGATGCGCGACTTCACCCGCGACCGCGTGCGCAACCTGCGCGCGCGCACGCGCCTGGAGCTGAAGGAGTGGGACGCGGCGTATCCCACGGGCGACCGCCCGGTGGACCGCGAATGGCTCCTCTCGGCCCGCGGCGCGGCGGCGCGCCGCGACACGGCCACGGTGGGGCGCATCGCCCGCCGCATCGAGCAGCGGGCCGACTCGCTGGCCCGGGCCAACCCGCGGCGCCCGGCGGGAACCCCGCTGGTGCTGCGGCAGGTGCGCGCCTTCGGCCTGCTGGCCACGGGCGACACGGCCGGCACCATCGCCGCCCTCCGCGCCGCCGCCGACAGCGCCGAAGCGCGCCCGCGCCTCTTCCTTGCCGAAGGCCCCGAGCGCGCCGAGGCCGGCAGCACCCGCGTGATCCTGGGCGAGCTGCTGCTGGAGACCGCCGACGCCGCCGGCGCCCTGGCGGCGTTCGACCGCGCGCTGGAGCTGTCGCCGCGGCGCTCGGCGGCGCTGCTGGGCCGTGCGCGCGCCCTCACGCGGCTGGGGCGAGCGGACGACGCGCGCCGCGCCTACCAGGAGCTCCTGCGCAACTGGCCCGCCGCCGACCCCGACCTCCCCGGCCTGGCCGAAGCGCGGGCCGCCGCCGCGGCGCGATAGCGCGGGTGAGATGATCCGGGTTGTCGGACATTGCTCCGGTTCCAGGGCTGAAGGAATCTCACGCAGAGCAGCAGAGCAG
>DASWMA010000561.1:0-1598 GCA_036399995.1 Longimicrobium sp.
GGCCGCGACGGCGCCTTCGTGCTGCGGGCGCCGCGCGCGGGGCGCTACTCGGTGGCGGTGGAGCGGGTGGGGTGGGCGCTCACGCAGTCGCCCGCCTTCGAGCTGGCGGCGGGGCAGACGGTGGAGCGGCGGGTGGCGGCCAGCGCGCAGCGGGTGGCGCTGCAGGCCGTGCGCGGCCGTGGCCAGTGCACGCCACGGCCGGCGTCGGGAACGGAGACGGCCGCGGTGTGGGAAGAAGCGGCCAAGGCGCTGCGCGGCGCGCGCGACAACGCCTCGGCCGCCACCCGGTACGGGGTGCGGCGCTTCTGGCGGCAGCTGGCGCCCGACGGGAGCTTCGTGGTGCGCGACTCGGTGGCGCCGGCCGAGGTCACCGAGGGAAGCCCGTTCGTCTCCGCCCCGCCCGAGCGGCTGGCGCAGACCGGCTTCATCGAGAGCGCGGGCGCCGACCTGGTGTTCCACGCCCCCGACGCCGCGGTCCTCCTGTCGGACCCCTTCCAGGCGGGGCACTGCTTCGCGCTGCAGGAGGGGGAGCAGGGGCTGATCGGGCTGGCGTTCGAGCCGGTGGGGGCGGGAGAGAAGAGCGACGTGGCGGGCACGCTGTGGGTGGACCGCGCCAGCGCCGAGCTGCGGCGCGTGGAGTACCGCTACACGCGCGTGCCGGGGCTGGCCGGGCCCAGCGATGCCGCCGGAGGGCGGATGGACTTCCGCCGGCTGCACGACGGGCGCTGGGTGGTGAGCCGCTGGAGCATCCGCATGCCGGTGGTGGTGGCGCAGTCGGAGGGCCCGGTGGTGCGCATCCCCGGCACCGAGCGCTCCGGGGGCAACGACGCCAACGTGCGGTACAGCCTGGCGGCGCAGCTCGAGCAGGGCGGCGACGTGCTGGACGTGACCGACGCGGCGGGGCGGGTGGAGGTGACGCGCCGCGGGATGGTGCGCGGGATGGTGTTCGACAGCACCAGCCTGCAGCCGCTGGCCGGCGCGCGCATCACGGTGGGCGGCGGCTACCGCGCCGTGGCCGACGCCGACGGGTACTACACCGTGCCCGACGTGGCGCCCGGCGACTACACGCTAGCGTTCACCAGCCCGCGGCTCGACTCGCTGCGCTTCGTCCCCCCGCCGGTGCTGGTGACGCTGCGCGAAGGGGGGACGGCCGACCAGGACCTGGTGGTGCCCCCGCTGGCCGCCATCTGGGCCGCGGCGTGCGCCGACAGCGGGCAGGCGCCGGGGGGGGGCGTGCTGCTGGGGCGCGTGCACACCGCCGCGGGGCAGCCGCAGCCCGGCGCGCGCGTGCTCGTGTCGTGGACGCAGCCCGGCGCGGCGCAGCCCACCACGGCCGCGCTGACGGCGGACGAGAACGGCGTCTACCGCCTCTGCTCGGCCCCCGCGGGGCCGGCGCTGACCGTGAAGGTGGAGGCGTCGCGCGGCACCACCCTCACCGTGGCCGACCTGCGGGTGGCGCAGGGGGTCGCGCTGCGGCAGGACGTGGGGCTCCCCGCGTCCACCGCCACGATGGCGGCCAACGGGGCGCCGGCGGGCTCGGGTGCCGCGGCGCAGCCCACGCTCTCGGGGGTGGTGCGCGGGGCGGCGGGGCAGCCGCT
>DASWMA010000562.1:0-4383 GCA_036399995.1 Longimicrobium sp.
GTGCCCGCGACCGAGATCCTGGGGCTGCGGTACCAGCGTCCTTTCGACTGGGTGGAGCCGAAGGAGCGGGGCGCGGACCGCGCCTGGCGCGTCGTTCCGGGGAGCTTCGTCTCGGCGGACGACGGCACCGGGATCGTGCACATGGCGCCCGCGTTCGGCGCGGACGACTACGCGGTGGGGCAGCAGTTCAACCTTCCCGTGCTGCAGCCGGTGGACGACCGCGGCGCCTTCCGGGGCGACCTCCCGCTGGTCGGCGGCACCTTCGTGAAGGACGCCGACACCGACCTGCTGATCGACCTGAAGAAGCGCGGGCTGGTCTTCCGTTCCAGCAAGGAGGAGCACAGCTATCCGCACTGCTGGCGGTGCCAGAGCCCGCTGCTGTACATGGCGCGCGACAGCTGGTTCATCCGCACCACGCAGCTGCGCGACGACCTGCTGGCCAACAACGACGCCATCCGCTGGTTCCCGCCCGAGATAGGCACCGGCCGCTTCGGCGAGTGGCTCGAGAACAACGTGGACTGGGCCATCAGCCGCAGCCGCTACTGGGGCACCCCGCTCCCGGCGTGGGTGTGCGATCAGACGCCGGAGCATCTTCGCTTCGTGGGCTCGTTCGCCGAGCTGCACGAGCTGGCGCCCGGGCTGACCGACGACTTCGACCCGCACCGGCCGTTCATCGACGACGTCGTCTTCCCCTGCACCTGCGAGGGATGCACGGGGACGATGCGGCGCACCCCCGAGGTGATCGACGTCTGGTTCGACAGCGGGGCGATGCCCTTCGCGCAGCACCACTACCCGTTCGAGAACGCCGAGCGGGTGGACGGCGGCGAGCAGGAGCGGCAGTTCCCCGCCGACTTCATCTGCGAGGGGGTGGACCAGACGCGCGGGTGGTTCTACTCGCTGCTGGCCATCTCCACCCTGCTGGGGCGCGGCCCCAGCTACCGCAACTGCGTGGTGAACGACCTGGTGCTCGACGCGCAGGGGCTGAAGATGTCCAAGTCGCGCGGGAACGTGGTCAACCCGTGGGAGGCGATCGAGCAGTTCGGCGCCGACGCCATCCGCTGGTACCTGATGTCGTCGTCCAACCCCTGGCTCCCCAAGCGCTTCGACACCGAGGGGGTGAAGGAGGTGCAGCGCAAGACGTTCGACACGCTGCGCCAGACGTACCGCTTCTTCGCCCTCTACGCCAACCTCGAGGGGTGGGCGCCGGGGGGCGACGATCCGTCCTTCGAGTCGCGCTCGGTGCTCGACCGCTGGCTGCTGTCGCGGCTGGCGTCGCTCACGGCGGGGGTGATCGGCGATCTCGACGAGTACCAGCTCACCCACGCCACGCGCGCGCTGGGCGAGTTCATCGTGGAAGACCTCTCCAACTGGTTCGTGCGCCGCTCGCGCGACCGCTTCTGGGGGAGCGCCGACCGGGAGGACACGCGCGCCGCGTTCGCCACCCTGCACGAGACGCTGGTGACGGTGGCGCGGCTGATGGCGCCCGTGGCGCCGTTCCTGGCCGACTGGCTGCACCGCGCGCTGGTGGGCGACGAGGCCAGCGTGCACCTGGCCGACTTCCCCGACGCCGACCCGGCGCGGATGGACACGCCGCTGGAGCGGGGGATGGAGGCCGTGCGCACGCTCAGCACGCTGGGGCGCGCGGCGCGCGAAGACGTGGGTATCCGCGTCCGCCAGCCGCTGGGCAGCGTGTACGCGGTGATCCCCGAGGGGGTGGAGACGGGCCCCGACCTGCTCGCCATCCTGCGCGACGAGCTGAACGTCAAGCGCGTGGAGTTCATGCACGCCGCCGAAGAGCTGGTCACCTTCACCGCCAAGCCCAACTTCAAGGCGCTGGGCGCGCGCTTTGGCAAGAGCACGCCGAAGGTGGCCGAGGCGATCCGCGGCATGGCGTCGGACCGCATCGCCGCCTTCCGCCGCGGCGAGCAGGTGACGGTGGAGGCCGGTGGGGAGTCGTTCACGCTGGCCGAAGGCGACTTCGAGACCATCCAGAACGCGCAGGGCGACTTCGTCATCCAGTCGGCGGGCGCGTTCACCCTGGCGCTCGACCCGGCGCTCACCCCCGAGCTGCGCGCCGAGGGGCTCGCCCGCGAGATCGTGAACCGGGTGCAGAAACTGCGGAAGGACAGCGGGCTCGAGGTGAGCGACCGCATCCGCCTGGGCGCCTTCGGCGACGACGCCGACCTGGGCGAGGCGCTGCGCGCGTGCGGCGACCTGATCCGCGCCGAAACGCTGGCGGTGGAGCTGGAGACGGGATCGGCGACCGACTATCACGGGTACGAAGCCGACCGAGAGGTGGACCTGGACGGCATCACCGCCGTCATCGCGCTGGCGCGCGTCGAACCGACCACAGCAGGCAAGTGACTGATACCGTGACGACGCGGAGCGCGCCCGTGGAGGCGACCACCCCCGCAGGCGAGACGCGCCGCAAGGCCGCGCTTTACCTGGCCGTCGTGTTCGGCGTGATCGCGCTGGACCAGTTCACCAAGGCGCTGGTCCTCGGGTCGTTCCCGGGGATCACGCCCGGGCTGCGCCCCTACTCGCCGGTGGAGGTGTGGGGCGACGTCTTCCGGCTGACCTTCATCTACAACACCGGCGCGGCGTTCGGGCTGCACCTGGGCGAAAGCTCGCGCTGGGTGTTCATGACGCTGGCGGCGGTGGCCGTGGTGGTGCTCTGGTTCATGTTCCGCGGCACCTCGTGGAGCGACCGCCCGCGCCTGTTCGCCATCGCCAGCGTGACCGGCGGGGCGATCGGGAACGTGATCGACCGCGTCCGCTCGTCGCGCGGGGTGATCGACTTCCTGGACTTCGGCGTGGGCGACGTGCGCTGGCCGGTGTTCAACGTGGCCGACATCGCGGTGACGGTGGGCGCGCTGCTGCTGGCGTTCTCGCTCTGGCGCGAGGAGCAGAAGCAGGAGCAGGAGCTGGATGCCGCCGAGCCCGCCGAGTGAGACGATCGAGCTGACCGCCGGCGACGACGCCGGCGGGCGGCTCGACGCGTGGCTGGCGGCGGCGCTCGACGTGTCGCGCAGCCGCGCGGCGCAATGGATCGAAGACGGGCGGGTGACGCTGGACGGCGCCCCCGCCCGCAAGAAGGACCCGGTCGCTCCCGGCGCCCGCGTCACCGTCGCCGTTCCCGCCCCCGAGCCTTCGGACGTCGCTCCGGAGGAGATCCCGCTCCACATCGCGTACCAGGACGCCGACCTGGCGGTGATCGACAAGCCCGCCGGGCTGGTCGTCCACCCCGCCGCGGGCCATCGCTCGGGGACGCTGGTGAACGCGCTGCTGCACCAGGTACGCGACCTCTCCGGGATCGGCGGGGTGCTGCGGCCGGGGATCGTGCACCGGCTCGACAAGGACACCAGCGGCCTCCTCCTGGTCGCGAAGAACGACGAGGCGCACCGGGCGCTGAGCGACGCGCTGAAGCGGCGGGCGATCAAGCGCGCCTACCTCACCGCCTGCTGGGGCCACCTGGCCGAAGACACGGCCAGCGTGGACGCGCCGATCGGCCGCCACCCCACCGACCGCAAGAAGATGGGCGTGGTGCCGGACGGCAGATCGGCGCGCACCCACTTCCGCCGCCTGGAGCGCTGGCGCGCCGCCGACCTGCTCCGCGCCGAGCTCGAGACGGGGCGGACGCACCAGATCCGCGTGCACCTCCTCCACCTGGGCCACCCCGTGGTCGGTGACGCCACGTACGCCCTGGGGCGTGAGAAGGGGGTGAGCGGACCCGAGCGCGGGTGGGCGGCCGCGCTGGCGAAACGCGTCCCGCGCCAGTTCCTCCACGCCGCCGAGCTGCACTTCACCCATCCCCGTACGGGCCGGGAGATGCGCTTCGACTCCCCCCTTCCGCCCGACCTTTCCGCCGCCGCCGAATGGGCGCTCGCCACCACCACTGGTTGAGGCTTACGTAGTACGATTTCTGCTTACGTAGTAAAATATCTTCATTTATCGGGTCTTACGTAGTATTATGTTGACGGATTCACGATCCGTCGCCGCTTACATGATAAAATATCCTCCTCCTCCCGACCTTCCCGAGGTGTTCCTCAGCACGGCCGAGATCTCGGCGGTCGTGTCACGCGGCGTGCGCGCCGGCACCATCCGCAAGCTGGAGGGGCGGCTCTACACCACCAGCGTCGCCGACGCGCCCGACGCCGTCGTTCGCCGCAACCTGTGGCAGATCGTCGGGCTCCTCTTTCCCGGCGCGGTGGTCAGCCATCGCACCGCGCTGGAGGGGCGCCCCACCGAGGGCGGCACCGTGTTCCTCTCCGGCGCCTACCCGCGCGTGGTCAAGCTCCCGGGGCTGCGCATCCGGCAGATCCCCGGGCCGGGGCCGCTGGAGGGGGACAGCAGCTTCATCCAGGGGCTGTGGCTGGCGTCCAC
>DASWMA010000563.1:0-7281 GCA_036399995.1 Longimicrobium sp.
CCAGCGCCGCGCGGTGGACGTCCAGTCCGGCGACGGCGACGAAGCGTGCGCGGACCAGCGCGATGCCGGCGGCGCCGTGCAGCCAGGTGCCATCCCCCGGCCCCGGCGTGCCGCGCGCGAAGCGATCCTCCGCCAGGGCGCTGCGAAGCTCGTGGAGGCGCCCCGTGCCCAGGTAGGCCGCCAGCGCCGGGTGCCGCAGGTCTGGCCAGCCGCCCGCGGCCTCGTCGAAGAAGCCGTCTTCGTACCGCAGCGCCTGCATGGCCCCGTGGGCGAAGCGTTCCTCGCCGGTGGCGCGGTACAGCTCCAGCAGCGCCATCCCGATCCCGCCCGCGCCGTGGGCAAGCCCCAGCAGGTTGCGGAACACCGCGCGGCCCCCGTTCCACGAGATCCCTTCCGGCTCGCGCCGCCGCCCGGCGAGCAGCACGCCGCCCAGCCGCGCGGCGGAGGCCAGGAGCGATCCCTCCCGCGTCAGCTCGTGCACGCGCAGCAGCCCCAGCACGCTCCCCGCATGCCCCCCGGCCACGTCCGCGCGGTCTCCCGGCGGCGCGGCGACCAATGCCCGGCACAGCGCCACCGCGTGGTCGAGCCAGCGGGCGTCGCCGGCCACGCTCCCCAGCTCGGCGCAGGCGGCCGCCACCCCGGCCGTGCCGCGGTACCACCCCGCCGCGGCGGCGCCGTCGCGCTCCCGCGCCAGAGAGTGGGTCAGCGCCGCACGCGCGGTGGAGAGGTACCGCTCCGCGCCGGTCGTCCGGTGGAGTTGCGCGAGGAAGAGCGCGACGCCCGCGCTCCCGTCGCCCACGCGCCCGTCCACCGCCGGCGCAGAGGGGCCTGCCCCGGCCGCCCAGGTGCAGGCGTCTCCCTCCCACCGCGCGGCCGCGCAGAGATGGTCGGCGATGGCCGTGGCCGCGCCCAGCCAGCCGGCGCGTTCGTCGTCGGTGGCGCCGGCGCGCGGGCCGGGCGCGGTGGACACGTCAGCCATCGCGCTCCACCTGCAGGATCAGCTCGAGGGCGTGCGGCCGCCCCTCCCGCAGGGTCATCGACTCGGGGCCCGGCAGCATCTCGTGCAGCACCAGGGTGGTGGAGCGCGCGTGAACCGCCTGCAGCAGCAGCCCCGCCAGCGCGCCGCTCTCGAAGTCGACGTACTGAGGCTTGTGGATGGCGCGGGGCGCCCGGGCGCTGTTGCCCGGCGGCGGGACCTGTGCGGTGGAGAAGAACACGTGGCGGGGGATGCCGTGCGAGTGCCGCCAGCGGTTCAGCGCGCGGAACGCGGCGCCGGGGGGAAGGCCGCGCACCACGCCCTCCAGCGTCGCCCCGGGAACCCGCCAGCCGCGCCGCGCCAGGATCACGTGCTCTTCGAAGCGCACGCGCGGGCGGTACGACACGCCGTCTTCGCGCAGCTCGGGGCGTTCCGGGTGCCCGGTCTGCCAGGGGATCGGCAGCGTCTCGTGCAGGCAGGGGGTGAACAGCGACAGCACGCGGAAGAGCGGGGGGCGCCAGCGAGCCGTCAGGAAGCCCAGGTCCGCCGGAAGCACCTCCTTGCCGGTGGGCGCGTGCACCAGCTTCAGCCGCCAGGCGAGCGCCGCGTCGGGCTCCACCACCAGCTCGGCCAGCGGGAGGTTGGTCTCGGCCCGCAGCCCGGTGACGCGCGCGGGATAGTTGATCTCGTATCGCGCCAGCGGCGGGTGCAGGTTGCCGTTGAAGCTGAACTCGCCGTCGTCCAGGAGCTCGGCCACCAGGTACCGGGCGTGCCGCCCGTTGTGCGCCAGCACCGCTTCGGCGTACCGCTCGGGGAACTGGGGGAGAAAGCGCGAGAAGAACTTCCCCATCCCGGGGAAGAGCGACTGCCGGTCCACGAAGATGGCGTCGCCGCCGGGGAACGAGGCCAGCTGGGCGAACACCGTGGACGAGCCCGGCGCGGGATGCTCCACCCCGTCCGCGCGGGGCGCGAAGTCGTCGCGGCCCAGGTGCAGGTCGTCGGCGCCCGCGTCGGCCGCCCAGCGGCGCGCGAGCAGGGCCAGCATCCGTTCCGCTTCGGCCGAGCCCGCGGCGATCAGGGGGAGCGCGTAGGGGTTGGTCGCCTTCCGGGTCTCGGCGGAAGGGTTCATCTCGTGCCGCAGGATCGGCTCGAACACCGCTGCCAGGAACCCCTCGTAGAACTCGGGGAAGGGCACCCGCCCGCGGCCCGCGAAGGCATCGTCGAAGTACGCGCGCAGGTTGGCCCGGTGCGCCCACCCGGGCGATCCGCGGCTCATGCAGTCGACCCACACCGCCAGCGCATTCAGCGCCGGGCGCAGCCGCGGCGCGTTCAGCAGCACCGGCTGGGCGAAGGCGGTGTCCTCGAAGAGCGGCGTCGTCCGCACACCCGCCAGCAGGCGCTCGCGGCCGCGCTGCCCCTGCGCACGTGGCGGCGGGGCGCTCGCGGCGCCGGCCGGGGCGCCCGCCACCGCGCCCGGCTCGGCCGACGGGAACATCCGCTCCACCGCATCCCGCGCCTCCCCCAGCAGCGCCAGCCGCCCGCCGGGGCCGGCCGCGGCGTAGCGGCCGGCGATCCCCTCCATCGTCTCCAGCAGCTCGCGCGCGTGGCACGCCAGCGGGTGCGGCGAGCCGCGCAGGGCGTCCAGGAGCGGCGCCACCCACCCCTGCTCGCGCTCGGGGATCCCGCTGTTGAGCTGGAGGATCCCCGCTTCGAGCAGCCGGTTCACCCGGCGCGCCACCTCGGCCGGGTCGGCCCGCAGCGCCGCGGCCAGCTCACGCACCACCACGCCGTACGGGGCCGTGCCGCCCAGCCCCGCGATCAGCTCCACGCAGCGGTCGATCACGGGCGAGGCCGGGAGCATCACCACGTGCTCGCGGCCGCCCTTCGACAGGAGCATCGAGTGGCACTCGCCCACCGCGCGCAGGCTGGGGTTGGGTGTCACCCCGAAGCGCGGGAACAGCTCCGGGGTCTCGGCCAGCAGCGGCGCGAGCAGGCCGTAGATCCCCTTGTTGACCGTCACCGCCGCCCGGGGCGCGTCGCCGGGTGCCAGCTCGGCCAGCCCCGCCCGCTCGTCGTCGGAGAAGAGCGCGACCGCCGTGAAGGTGAGGGTGCTGAACGGGGTGGTCTTGGTGGCCGCGCGCGCGAAGTACCGCAGCAGCGTCAGCTCCAGCCGCCGCGCCGCGGGTCCGCCCCGGCGGTCCGGCGGCGTGCCGTCCAGCCGCCCGCGGAGCCGTTCGTACACGGGCGAGCTGCCCAGCACGATCCCGTTCAGGAAGTGCTCGTCGCCGGCAAGCGACGCCAGCGCCCGGCGCGCCTCCCGCGTTTCGCGGCGGTACACGCGCTCGCACGCCTCGGCCGTCGCGCGGGCGCGGGCGGCGCTCCGCTGCCAGCGCTCCAGCGCGGCGGCCACCTGGTCCAGCCCCGGCGCGCGGAGGGTGGCGGCCTGCTCGTCGCTCAGCTTGTGGTTGCGCCGGAGGTTGCGCGCCGCGGCCAGCAGCGCACGCCGGAGGTCGCCGTCGGCGGCGCCCACGGCCTGGTGGAGGCGCTCGGCCAGGCGTGCGTGCGCCGCGTCGCGCGCGCGCTCGTGCCGGTCGAGGCGCTGGTGGATGCGGAGGGAGCGGGGGAAGTGGAGGGCCGCCAGGGTGTCGAACGGCTGCCCCGCCACCCGGGCGATGCCCATCGGGTACACGCCGTACCCGATGGGCCCCGCCGGGAGCGGGCGCGGCTCGGCCGTGGGCGCAGCCTTGCTCATGCGCGAGCCGCGGGCCGGGTCAGTCGTAGCACTCCTGGTCGGCCGTGGTGCACCCGTAGATCGAGCACGAGGTGGCGATCGAGGTGGTGCATTGTCCCATACACGTGTTGGTGCCGTCGCACGTGTCCTGGCACGAGCCCTCCGACGAGTACGAGCACTCCCAGTAGCCCGTGGGCTCGCACTTGGCGTTGCAGGTGGCCCCGCCGGTACACATCAGCTCGAGGGTGGCGTCGGCCTTGGGCGTGAGGCGCAGAACGTCGTCGCCCAGCGGCATCACCTGCAGCGCCTCGAGCGCGGCGTCCAGGTCGTCGAGCGCGGTGCTCGTTTCGTCGTAGCTCTGCCGGACTTCGCGTTCGGGGACGAAGACCTGCACTTCCAGGAGCTGGTCGAACATGGGCCCCTCTCTTTCGGTGGCACGTTGAGGTTGGGGTTCGTCCTGCGGCGTGGCCCGGCAAGAACTCCGCGGGGGTGAGAAGGGAAGGGGAAAGCATGCGAGGGGGGGCTGGCGAACGGCGCGGTCACGGCCGGTGCGTGACCCGCGGTCCCGTCCGCTGAGCGGGACTCCCACAGCCAACAGTGAGCGCGGGGGAAGAAGGGCGCAAGAGATGTGTTCGCACCAGTACGTCCAGCGCTCCCAGGCGGAAAGAAACGCGATGGATCATCCGGATCTTGCCGGTGGCAGGCGGCCGTACGGCCGGGCTCGGCCGCGTCCGCAAAGTGGCTTTCCTGGAGCGAGCCCCGCCCTGCGTGAACCGGCCGCATTGGAGGGGGAAGATCTTCCGCGGGAGGGTCGGGAACACTGCCCGGCCATGCGGGCGATACCCGGCAGGGTCCACGCTGGACTCCCGGAGCGCTGTCGCTGCACCCACGCGCGTCCGTGCTTCCCGCCTCCGTGGCACCCGGCGACAAGCCGCGGTCGGCCGCGCCGTGCATCGTCGTGACACAACGCGCCCCTTCCGCGACTCTTCCCATTGCGTTTACCTTACGTCCTGGGGAATCCCCCTTCCCCTCCTCTCCTTCTCTTCCGCAGTCCTTCTTCCGTGGTAAAAACCCATGAGCATCGATCCCCAGGAAGGCAGCACCCTCACGCCCGAGGCCGGCCCGTCCACCACGGCGGGTGCGGACGCGCCCCCCGCCGAGCAGGCGGCCACCTCGACCGCGCTCGCCGAGGGTGCGCAGGCGGACGCGCCTTCCGGCACCCAAGCGCCGGCCGAGGGGGCGCAGACGGACGCGCCTTCCGACGCCCAGGCGCCAGCCGAGGGTGCGCAGATGGATGCGCCTTCCGACGCTCTGCCGCCTGCCGAGGGGGCGCAGACGGAGGCGCCTTCCAGCACCCAGGCGCCGCCCCCCACCTCGACCGCGCCCGCCGATGGCGGCGGGCAGACGGACGCGCCCCCGCAGAAGATCGACGTGAGCCTGGCCGAAGGAACGCTGCCCATGGTGGGCTCGCCACCGCCGGGGGACGGCGGCGGGGAGACCGGCGGCGGTGATGGCGGCGGTGGAGAAGGCGAGGGAGCGCAGAAGATCGACGCGATGATCTGCGTGCCCGGCATCGGCGATTCGCCGGGCAACCGCTTCATGGACGTCGCCGAGCGGCTGGCCACGGCGATGGAGCGTTCCGCCGCCACCGGGCGCGCGGTGTTCAGCGTGGCCACGCGCGACGCGACCACCCGCTACGGGAAGGCGCTCCGCTCGGTCGCCATCCGGCGCCAGGACACTCCCAAGGCCGAGCCGCGCGACGTGCTGCACCTGTACGAGTACGACTACCGCCCGGTGCTCGGAAACGGCCTGGAGACGAAGCCCCCCGCGGTGCAGGCGACGGCCCTCGCCTGGACGGTGGCGTTCAGCTTCCCCAGCATCCTGCTGGCGTTCAGGCGGCGCAGCAAAGGATGGGTGCAGCAGGTCCAGGTGCTCTGGGGTGGGCTGCTGTTCGGAGGGATGGTCCTCTACCTCGCGCTGCTCCTGCTGGGCACCGTGGGGGTGATCAAGAACGATGGCAAGAAGGCTCCCGCGGCAGACGCCGCCGCGCAACAGAACACGACCCCGCCGCGCACCACCCCGCCCCCGGCCACGCAGGCGGCGACGAACCGCCCCACGGGCGGAGGCGCTTCCGGCGCACGGCAGGCCACCTCTACCGCGCGCGAACCGTGGCTCACGCGGGCGCGCGCCACGGTGGCCGGGTGGCCCGGCACCATCTGGTCCACGCTCAAGACCATCTGGTCGAAGCTCATCGACCTGGTGCCCCGGCTCCCGGAGCTCGTGATCGTGATCCCGCTCGCGGGGGCGTTCCTGCGCTTCAACATCCGCGAGGTGCTCAGCAAGGCGGGGCCGGCGGTGTCCACCGCCACCTCGTACCTGGCGGCCGGGCAGCGCCGCGGCGACATCGTGGGCGGGCTGGGCGAGATGCTCGAGTACCTGGAAGAGGAAGGCGCGTCGGGCGTCGACTACGGGAAGGTGCACGTGGTGGCGTACAGCTTCGGGTCGGTGGTGGCGATCGACGCGCTCTTCCAGCGCGAGACCGAGGTGAGCCGCCGCTTTCACCGCATCGGCACGCTGATCACCATCGGGTGCCCGTACGACTTCGTGCGCACCTACTGGCCGAAGTACTTCCAGGACCGCTACGCCGCCGCGGCCGGCGAGCGCCCGCGCTGGCTGAACGTGTACTCCCCGCTCGACGTGATGGGGTCCAACTTCATCGACGAGCCCACCATGCAGGAGCGGAAGGCGTACCGCGCGGCGACCGCCGAGCAGCGCGAGGTGATGCGGAAGGACTGGGACACGCGCTACGGCCGCGGCGTGGAGCTGATCGCGGGTGGGGTGATTCGCCCCGCCTTCGAGGACAACGTCCCCTTCGGCGACGGGCAGGGGGGAAGCGCATCGTTCTGGGACTGGTTCCAGTTCATCGGCTTCCGTGCCCACGGCGTGTACTGGAGCCGTGAGAGCAAGGTGGCGCTGAACTGCTTCGGCCCGGTGCTCACGCGGATGTACGCCACCGAAGACGCGGCGGGCGTGCTGCGCTAGGCCTGCCCGGCAGGGGTCGAACGATCAGCGAGGGAGCGCCGCCGGGCGCTCCCTCGCTCACGTTCGGCGCCGGACGGGCGCCCGACATCCCCTGTCCCCTCTCCCCTCCCGGCCCGCCCGGGCCGGGCAACACCAGGACGAACGAGGAACGCCGGACGTGAGCACGGAACCGAGAATCATCGACGGGCTGAAGGTGATCGAGCTGGAGCCGGGTGCGGAGGCGCCCCCGGGTGTGCCGCCCTGGGCGCAGCGCTGCGACCTGGTGGAGGCTCCGAACCGCTCTCCTTCCGCGAGGAAGTGGATGATCGGCGGCGGGGCCGTGGGGGCCGCCGTGTCGCTCGCCGCGCTGGGTTTCGTTCACGGGCTCGACAGCCTGCCCGGAGCCGCGCTGATCGTCTCGCTGATCGCGCTCCTCGATGGGCTGTGGCCCGGCTCGCAGACCGTGGTCACGCCGTCGGAGAATGGTCGGTTTCTCGTCTTCGCCGACGGTCTTCCCGAGGCACGGAGCGACGAAGAAAAGCGTACCGGCTGC
>DASWMA010000564.1:0-18142 GCA_036399995.1 Longimicrobium sp.
GGCGCACACAACCGACCGATCGGAGGGACGGTAGACGATTGGTCAAGCCAATCATACGGGACCGTGTCGAGAAGTCCGCGCAGGCGGACTGCGTGCCGTTGTAGCCGCGAGTTCACTCGCATCTTCCCGCGCCATACCCGCGGTTCCGCACCTTCGTCCGCTCGACCGTCCGCTCGGGCCGTTGTACCCGCATACCTCGACCCCGTACCTCCGTACCCCCGTACCTCCGTACCTGGGGGGTCTGCGTGAAAGCCTTCGCCGAGCTGTACGCCGCGCTGGACGAGACGACCAAGACGGGCGAGAAGGTGGACGCGCTCGCCCGCTACTTCGCGTCGGTCCCGCCGGCCGACGCGGCGTGGGCGGTGCACTTCCTGAGCGGACGCCGGCCCAAGCGCCTGGTGGGCGGCCGCAAGCTGGCCGAGTGGGCGATGGACTTCACCGGCACCCCCGAGTGGCTGTTCGGCGAGTGCTACGAGGCGGTGGGCGACCTGGCCGAGACCATCACCCTGCTGCTGCCCCCCAGCCACGCCAGCAGCGACCTGCCGCTGCGCGAGTGGGTGGAGCGGCTCCTGGCCCTGCGCGGCGAGAGCGACGACACGCAGCGCGACGCCGTCGTCCGCGCCTGGGGCGAGCTGGACGGGCAGCAGGCGTACGTGTGGAACAAGCTGATCACCGGCTCCTTCCGCGTGGGCGTCTCCCAGCAGCTCGTGGTCCGCGCTTTGGCGCGCGTGAGTGGCGTGGACGAGGCCGCCGTGGCGCACCGGCTGATGGGCTCGTGGGACCCGTCTCCCGAGTTCTACGAACGCCTGCTGGGCGCCGACACGCGCGACACCGACGTCAGCCGGCCCTATCCCTTCTTCCTGGCCCACGCGCTGGAGGGCGAGCCCGACGAGCTGGGCGACCCGGGCGAGTGGCAGGTGGAGTGGAAGTGGGACGGCATCCGCGCCCAGGTGGTGCGCCGCGCGGGGAAGACCTTCATCTGGTCGCGCGGGGAGGAGCTGGTGACCGAGCGCTTCCCCGAGCTCGACGCCGCGGCCTCGCTCCTCCCCGACGGCACCGTGCTGGACGGCGAGGTGCTCCCCTGGCACGACGGTGGGCCACTCCCCTTCGCGCAGCTGCAGCGCCGCATCGGCCGCAAGCAGCTGGGGCCCAAGATCCTGAGCGAGGTGCCGATCGTCCTCCTCGCCTACGACCTGCTGGAGCACGAAGGGGAGGACGTGCGCGAGCGGCCGCTGGCGTGGCGCCGCGCGGCGCTGGAAGAGCTGCTGCGCACGGTGCCCAGCGGCGGCCGCTTCCTCCTGTCGCCCCTGATCACCGCGGCGGAGTGGGACGGGGTGCGCGAGGCGTACCGCGAGGCGCGGCAGGCCAGCCGCGAGGGGCTGATGCTGAAGCGCGCCGCCAGCCCCTACCGCGTGGGCCGCAAGCGCGGCGACTGGTACAAGTGGAAGGTGGAGCCCTTCACCGTGGACTGCGTGCTGATCTACGCCCAGCGCGGCCACGGCCGCCGCGCCTCGCTCTACACCGACTACACCTTCGCCGTGTGGAGCGGCGGAGAGCTGGTCCCCTTCGCCAAGGCCTACAGCGGCCTGACCGACGCCGAGATCCGCCGCGTCGACAACTTCGTGCGCCGCAACACCCTGCAGCGCTTCGGCCCCGTGCGCGCGGTGAAGCCCGAGCTGGTGTTCGAGCTGGGCTTCGAGGGGATCCAGCGCTCCCCCCGCCACAAGAGCGGCATCGCCGTGCGCTTCCCGCGCATGCTGCGCTGGCGGACGGACAAGAAGCCGGAGGACGCGGACACACTGGAGACGATCGTGGCGATGCTCGACGGGGTGGACGCCGCCCGAGGCGCTTGAGCAAACCGTCCCCCGCCGTTATTTATCTTGTTCCTCGCCGGTGCTCTTCCTTCCTTCCGGAAAACCTCTCATGGCAAACCTTCCCAACGACATCGACGGCGTGATCGAACGGCTCGAGTTCATCATCAAGGACTCGATCGCGCGGCAGGACCGGCTGGGCTACTTCGCGGCGCTGTACAACCGCGTGACCATCGCCGTGCGCGACGGGATCAAGGCCGGGCAGTTCCAGGACGGAGCGCGGATGGAGAAGCTCGACGTGATCTTCGCCAACCGCTACCTGGCCGCGTACGACGCGTACCGCTCGGGCGAGCTGCCCAGCCTGTGCTGGTTCAAGGCCTTCAACGCGGCGCTCAGCAGCGAGCACATCGTGCTGCAGCACCTGCTGGTGGGGATGAACGCCCACATCAACCTGGACCTGGGCGTGGCCGCCGCGCGCGTGGCCGGCCCCGGCGGCGCCATCAACGGCCTGCGGGGCGACTTCGACAAGATCAACGACGTGCTGGCGAAGCTCACCCCGGTGGTCGAGCAGCAGCTCGACGACTGCTCGCCGGTGTTCAAGGAGCTGAGCGGCCTGGCGCCCAGGCTGGAGCTGAAGATGGTGGGCTTCTCGATGGAGAAGGCGCGCGCCGCCGCGTGGGCGTTCGCCAACGAGCTGGCGCCGCTCAAGAAGCTGCCGCAGGTGGCCCGCATGGCCAAGCGCGACTTCGAGGCGTCGCTCCTCGCCGACGCGGTGCTGAACGACGGCCTGGTGGTGCGGCTGATCCGCGCGCGCGAAAAGGCCGACGTGGCGCAGAACATCCAGATCCTGTCACGCGGCGAGTTCAAGAACACCGTCCCCGCGCTGATCGGCGCGCCCACCGCGGGCGTCAATCCGGCCTGACGCGCCCTGCACCCGGCTCGCCGGGATCGAAAAAGGCTCACGCGAAGAAACAGAGAACCGGAGAGGGAATCCCTCTCCGGTTCTCTGCTATTTCCTGCGTGGCCCCTTACGTCGCGGTGGGGATGCTGAGCGCCAGGCCGCAGGTCATGCCCCAGATGATGAACGACAGCGCCATGAACGCGACCCCCGCGATCCAGAACGGCGCCCGCGAGTCCAGCGGCAGCTTGAAGGTGACCACGATGGCGGCGATGAAGCCGCCGACGGCGACGAACAGCCCCTCGGGGAAGAAGTAGCCGCCGTTCACGTTGTTCCCCGACACCCAGACGCCGAACAGCGTCAGCAGGTGGATCAGCACCGTCACGGCGAAGATCAGCGCCGCCGCGCGCACGCCGCGCGACACGGCCTCGGGGTCCTTGTAGCGCGGCCCGGTGCCGGGCGGCGCCTCGTGCGGCCACTCCTGGTAGCCGTCCCCCGGCGGAGGGGGAGGGGGAGGGGGCGGCGGCGGTGGCGGGCCGTCGGCGGGGTACTCGCCGCCAGGGTGCCGCGGCTCGCCCGCGGGGTGTTCGTCGCGCATCCAGTTCGTCTCCAGGTTACGGTCCGCCCCGCCCTCACGCCCCCTCGAACACCATCGCGCAGGTGCCGGCGAAGATCACCGTGGCGGCAAGGATGCACGCCACCCCCACCAGCACGAACGGCCAGCGGCGCCCCTTCGGCAGCCGCGCGCCGGCCACGATCGCCACGATCAGCGCGGCGGCCGCCACCAGCATCCCCATCACGATGAAGCGGCCGTCCAGGGTCTGGTTGAAGCCGGCGATCGCCACCGCCTCGAGCACCGCCGCCCCGCCGAAGATCAGCAGCGCCGGCTTCACTCCCGGCTGCACGCGGCTGGACGCCGGGTCACGGTAGAGGGGGCCGCCCTCGCCCGCGGGGCGCTCGGGGATCATGCCACGCCTCCGTGCGTCTGCAGCAGCGGCAGCCGCCCGCGCTCGGCCCAGGGGTCGGCCAGGCGCGGCTTCCAGTGCTGCTCGCGGCCGTCGCGGTAGAACAGGTTGTAGGTGTCGAAGGGGATCAGCCGCCCGTCGGGGTGCACGATGTGGATGCAGCTCTTCTTCACCGAGCGGATGTCCATCGAGTACGCGTCCATGAACTGCACCACCAGCACGCGGAACACGTTGCCGTAGCCGAAGCCCTGCGGGATCGACACCATCGGCAGGCAGCACAGCAGCTCGCGCAGGCTCTGGGCGCCGCTCTCGGGCGAGTGGTTGGTGCTGAAGGCGCGGAACAGCGCCGTGCGCAGCCCCTCGTCCTGTTCGAAGACGATGGTGTTGCTCCCGCCTTCGATCAGGATCTGCGGGTCGATCATCCCCGTCAGCGGCGTCACGCAGCCGTTCAGCTTCAGCGCGTAGGCCATGGCCAGGCAGTCGGGGTGGCAGGGCACGGGGACGACGTCCTCGGCCTTGAACACGCCGCTCTGCTCGTAGATGGCGCGCCGCACCTCGGTGAGCGTCAGCCGGTCGGTGGCCGGGTCGAAATCCTCCAGCCGCCCCGCCGCCTGCACCGGCTGGAAGGTGACCCCGCGCACGCACGGCTGCTCCAGCGCGAACTGGATGATCTCGCCCACCTCACCGTCGTTCAGCCCCTTCTTGAGGGTGACCACCAGGGTGGTGGAGATGTCGAACTCGTTCAGGTGCTCCAGCGCCTTGCGGCGGATGCGGCGCAGGTCGGCGCCGCGCAGCTCCATCAGCGCCTCGCGGCGCAGCGAGTCGAACTGCAGGTACACCTCGAACCCCTGCCGGTACTCCGCCAGCCGGCGCACGAACTCGCGGTCCTCCGCGATCTTGAGCCCGTTGGTGTTCACCATCAGGTGCTTGATGGGGCGCGCGCGGGCCGCGTCGAGGATCTCGAAGAAGGAGGGGTGCAGCGTGGGCTCGCCGCCGCTGATCTGCAGCACGTCGGGGCTGGTCTCGCTGGCCACCAGCGCGTCCATCATCCGCTCGATCAGCTCCAGCGGGCGGAAGTCGGGGCGGTGCGGGCCGCTTTCGGCGTAGCAGACGGGGCACTTCAGGTTGCACGCGTCGGTCACCTCGATCAGCGCCAGGCAGGAGTGCTGCTCGTGGTCGGGGCAGAGGCCGCAGTCGTACGGACAGCCGTAGCGGATCGGCGTCTGGTTGTGGTTGGGCTGCTCGGGCGGCTTGATGAAAACCTCGCGCGAGCGCTTGTAGTAGTCCACGTCGTCGGCGATCAGCACGCGCTCGCGGCCGTGCTCGGGGCAGCGCTTCTCCATCAGCACCTTCCCGTCCTGGAAGAGGATCTTCCCCTCCACCTTGCGCAGGCAGCGCGAGCACAGCCCCAGCGCCACGTCGTAGTACAGGTACGGCCTCAGCTTGTGGGTCATGCGGGTGCGGCGGGGGTGTGGGGGGATGGCGATGCGGGGCCGGCGGTGGCGGGTTCGGCGCGCCGGCCGATGCCGAACAGCCGGGGGAGATGCGGCGCGTACCACGCCAGCCCGGCCAGGGAGGCGAGCTGGATCGGCGTCATCCCCGGCCAGGTGACGTGCACGGGCTTGATAAAGTCGACCGCCAGCCGCCAGCCCAGGTAGCCCACCATGAACAGCTTGAACAGGTCGCCGCGCGGGTACGGCCGCCGCGCGCGCCAGGCGAGTGCGGAGGCGAGGAGCGCCAGGAAGGCGATCTCGTAGAGCTGTGTCGGGTGCCGTGGCACCCCGTCGCCGAAGTCGACCCCCCACGGCAGCGTGGTCGCCACCCCGTAGGTGTCGTCGGCCAGCCCGGTGAGGAAGCAGCCGACGCGGCCGATGGCGATCCCCACGATCAGCGGGAAGGCGTAGAGGTCACCCGTGGCCGTGCGCTCGCCGATGCGCCACTTCACCAGCTCCACCGCCGCCAGCCCACCCAGCAGCCCGCCCACGATGGTCTTGCCCGCCAGCAGCAGCCGCGGGTCGGCCAAGCCGGCCAGGGTGGCGGGGGGATCGCTCGCCACGGCCAGCAGCTTGGACCCCAGCGCCGCGCCCACCACCGCCGCGGCCAGCACGATCAGCCGCCGCTCGGCCGGGAGCGGGTCGCCCGCGCGCCTGCGCAGCCGCAGGTACAGCCGGAAGCCCAGGAACGCCCCCAGCATCTCCAGCGGCTGGTGCGGCGCGATCGTGAGCGAGCCAAGGTGGAGGACGACGGGAAAGTCCACGCGGGGCGGGGAAGCGGGTGAATCGATGGGAGGGAAGAGAGCAGGAGAGCGATGATACCGCCCTCTGCTAGCCAGCCCGCCGCCTGCGCGGGAACTCGGACCCGTGAGACGAGAGAGCGCTCACGCCCAACGGTACGCGCCGAACCTGATCGGCCCGGCACTCATACCACTCCTCGATCTGCCGGAACACGCGAGCAAGCACATCCTGAGTCAACGGCCGAAACTCGCGCGAGGAGTTGAGCACCAGCATGGGCCGGCCTGTCTGGGTCTGCGGCTCGGCGATCCAACGGAACTCACCCGCAGGCTCATCGGCCGCGAACGATACCATCAACACAGGGAACGCTACTTCACCGAAGAACCCCTGATCGCGTTCGATGCGCTCGGGCTCGATGGAGGCGGGTTCGGCAGCAGTGACCCGTGGGACGACCACCACCCCGAAGTGCCGCACCTGCCCGTAACCCCCGGTGAGGGAAAGCAGAAGGTCCAGCCCTGGAAGCCGAGGCGTACGAGCAACGCTCACGTCCGCGCGATTGGTCAGCTGGAGGATCGCAAACGCCTCGGCCTGCGACTCTACATACCACGGCTCGTCAAAAGGCATTGCGTTCACCCGGGCTGGGGCTCGGCGAAGAACGATGCGAACGGCAGCGCCACCACGGAATCCCAGTATGCGACGACCTCCCGCCAGAGCCTTTCCCGGTTCTCCGCATCGATCGGGTAGGTTCTCGGGACGCTGCTCACCGGTTCACGCCGGCCGTTCACGGAGAGAATATAGCCGGTTCCGGTCACGTCATCTATTCCGATGAGGTATGCAGGTACCGGAATCGCGGCAAGACGGCGGAACGACTCGTCAGTGATGGTGACCGGAATCGATCGACTACCTGCCGATCCGCTGCTCTTGACCTGAACGAGGCAGAACGCGGTCTTCTCGCCCGTACCCAGCGCCTCGACAAGATAATCAACCGTGGGCCATTTGCCTCCCAGGTGTGTGGCACGAAACAGCGGTCTTCCGGACTCCCCGAACTGGCTGATGTGGATCTTGAACCACGATTCGCCACGTTCACCGATTGCCGCACGAGCATCCGCGTCCATGGGGGGTGGATAAGAGGCTGGTGTTGATTCCGACGAGAAGAACGGAAGCAGTCTGTTCAACGGCCACAGCATGGTATCGTCGTGGAACAGGGCCGTGCAAGTGACTGTCCATTTACGGCCAGCGTGGGTACATCCGAAATGAAATGCTGCGGCGAAGAGACGATCAATCGGTACACCCAAACCGATGTGTCCCACATACGTGGCATGACGAACGCCGGCGCCCCTCGCGGGGACACCGGCGTTATGACATCCACCGATCCTGCCGGTCAGCTCACAGGCCCAGCACGTTGGGGCCCTGCTCGAACACGATGTCCACGGGGGATACCGCGGCTGGAGAGGCGGGCCAGCTCAACGCGATTCGATGATCACCGAAGATGCTACGCAGCCACTCTCCGCATGTCGAACCAGTGGTTCACCTGGGTGACGACGCCGACCAAAAGCGCGCTGGTTGCAGGTGCGAAGCCGATCCGATCGGTGAACTCGAGTTCGGTGCCGTGGCAGCCGACGGGTTCCAGGACCCAGCGGAACCACCCCGGCTCGCCCGATGCCGGAAAAGCCAGCATGCACACGGGAATGGTGAGATCTGCGAGTCGTGCGCGGTCCCGCTTGAGCTCGGCGGCGCTGAGGCGTGGCGCGGACATTCCAGACCCGTTGAGGCTTTACGATCACCCCGAATTGCCGGCCGGTAAAGCGACCACCCTTCGCAACGGCAACCAGAAGGTCGAAGCCCAGGAAATCACCTTCTGATCGAGCACCCGCAGATCGCGATGCTGCGTCAGCCAGAGCGCGGCAAGCGTCTGCGAACGGGCTCCCACGAACGATGCTTGCGGGTTGCTCATCAGCGACCTCATCCAGGATCTGCGAATCGCGAGACGAAACCGTGCGGCGCCCGCCGTGCCCTGGCACTCATGGAGAAGCGCTCCGTGCATCGTACCAGTGGTTCACTTCTTCGACCACGCGGTCCAGAAGCTCGTCCGTGGTCGATTCGAAGCTGATCCGGCTCGCGATCTCCAAGCCTGCCTCTCCGGCGCAGATCGCCGGTTCCACGATCCACCTGAACCACCCGTCCTCGCTGTTGGCTGAGAACGCCAGCATGCAGACCGGGAACGTGGCGTCGGCGTAGGCCTCCCGCTCATGGGCGATCGTTTTCCCATCGAGCCGGGGTGCCGCGGACCCGGTGCGCCGCGCTGCGAGCACCACACCGAACTGGCGGCCGCTGAAGTGCCCGTCGCGAAGCACGGTCACCAGCATGTCGACGCCGGACGCGGCACTGCTCTGGTACACCACGCGGAGGTCGTCTCTGCGGGTGAGCCAGAGCACGGCGTACGACCGGGCCCGCAAGCCGACGTACCAGGGCTGTGGCGCGCTCATCCCTCCCTCCTGCCCGGGTCGGAAAATCGAGACACGAACCTCGCCGGTGCGACCGACTTCCAGAACGTGTTTACTTCATCCCAGAGTGCTTCCTGGGTGCTGCGGTCCAGCGGGAAATGCGCTGGCAGGCTCGCCAATCCCCTTTGATGCTCGCCATTGGCAGACACCAGGAATGCAACCCTCGCCCTCTCGTCCACCCCCACAATGTAGGTGGGAACGGGGTTGGCAACGAGCCCCTTCATCTCCCGCGCCGATATGCTGGCCTTCAGTCGCCCGGACCGTGTGTAGCCCCGCCGCGTCGTCTTCACCTGCACGAAGAAATAGGGAGCCACACTCCCCACCACTCCCCTCAGCCTCACGATGTAGTCGACCACGGGCCACGCCTCGCCCAGGAACTCCGGGACGAAGAGCGGGGCACTCTCGCTGTAGGATTCCGTGATCAGGAGAGAGAAGATACCCTCGCCGCGCGACCCGAGAAACGAGTTCATGCGCTCAACGCTAACCGACGGAGCCGCCGCGGGGCAAGAGACTGTCCATTTACGGCCAGCGGCGGTACATCGATCGTCAGTGCCACTCGATCGAGCCGTCGCGCGTTGCTTCTAAACCGTTACTATGCCGTATTTTTCGGACGGTGACACCAACACCTCTTTTCATCCGGAGATCTGATCGTCGTGCGACACGACCCAACCGGCCATGACGCACGGAAGCCGCCGCCACAGCCTCGCGCGGTTTGCGAGGCTTCCCGTCGTCGTAGCCGTGGCTTCAGCCGCCCCGGACGGGTGCCGCCGAGGCGCTTCGACCTGGACCTCGGCACCGTCTCCCCTCCGACCACGCGAACGAGAAAAACGCCGGCGCCCCTCGCGGGACGCCGGCGTCGTGGTGTCTGCCAGTCCTGCGGCTCAGCTCACAGCCCCAGCACGCTCGGGCCCTGCTCGAACACGATGTCGACGGGGATGCCACGGCTGGAGAGGCGGGCCAGCTCGGCCTGCAGCTCGGGGCGGACCACGCCGTACCTGTCCATGAACGCGCCCACGCCCGCGTAGTCGCCGTTGCCCTGCAGGCGCAGGATGTTGCCGGCCAGCATGTCCACCGCCTGCTGCATCCGCTCGAAGTCTACGCGGTACTTGCCGGTGGCCGCGTCGCGGGTGAAGGCGCCCTGCTCGGCGAAGAAGTTGAAGGTGGCCATGTTGGCGCGCCCGTGCGCCTCGCCGGCGCCGAAGCGCACCGAGCGGAAGAGCCCGGCCAGGAAGGTGACGTAGTTGTTGCGCACGTCTTCCTGCCCCATCTCGCCCTGGCGGTTCAGCCGGGTCACCATGTACAGCCCCAGCACGTCGGCCTTCTGCTCCTCGAGCGGGCTGTTGCGCTCCTTCAGCGCCTCGCGCACGGTGCCGCGGCCGTTCACGGTGTTCTTGATCCCCAGCCCGTGCGCCACCTCGTGGAACATGGTGTTCCCGAAGAAGGCGTCGAAGGTGATGAACTGGAGCTGGTCGGGGGCGATCAGCTCGCGGGCGATGGGGGTGAGGATGGCGTCGAACTTGGCGCGCATCGCGTTCTTCAGCTGCAGGCGGCGGGTGCCCTTCTGCAGCTGCACCTGCTCGTCGTTGGGCAGGTTGATGGCGATGGTCTTGGCGCCGGAGTTGGCCTGCCCCGCGTAGTACACCGCGTCGTAGGCGTTCAGGTCGCTGTTGCGGCCTGGCGTCTCGCGCTTGAACTGCTCTTCCACCGGCAGCCCCTGCTGCAGCCCGGGAAGGAGCGCCACGTAGCGCGCCAGCCGCCGGCTCCACTCGCGGTCCTTGATCAGCACGTACCCCTCGTGCGCGGCCTTGTAGCCGTACAGCGCGTCCTCGTACGTCTCGATGGGGCCGATCACCACGTCGAGGGTGTTGTTCTTCATGTCCATCCATGCCAGGTCGCTGGGCTGGTAGTCGTCGTTCAGCAGCGCCTGGGCGCGCAGCTCCAGGTAGCGGCGGAGCCCCGGGTCTTCGGCCAGCGCGGCGGCCTCGCGCAGCTTCGCGGCGGCGCGCTGGTGGCTCTCGCGATACGCCACGTGGAAGGGCACGGCGTGCAGGCGGCCACCGGCGTCGCGCCGCACCAGCGTGTACAGGCTCTTCAGCGAGTCGGCGCGGGCGCCGCCGGCGGCCACTGCCGCGTCGAACTCGGCCCTGGTCATCCCCTGCGGGTAGTAGTTGGCGCCCTCGGGCTTGTGGCCCACGCCGGGAACGAACGCCGCGTCGTTGTCGAGCCGGTCCCACGGCCCGTAGTTCATCTCGGCGAAGCGGCGCACGCGCGGGTCGGTGATGCGCGACAGGAGCTGCTGGCGGTCGCCGTACGCCTGGTCCCAGAAGGGGGCTTCCATCTCGCGCGCCGCGTCGATCAGCAGCGGGATCATCCGCCGCTCGCTGGGCGTGAGCTGCGACAGGTCGGCGGTGAGGCGGACGGTGGTGTACTTGGCCAGCCGCCGGCCGATGTCGTCCTGCTGGGCGCCGGCCGCCGAGCCGGCGGCCGGCGCGGGTGCCTGGGCCGGCTGCGGCGCGCAGGCCGCCAGCGCGGCGAGCACGGACGCGGCGCCGGTGAAGCTGCGAAAGGTCATGCGCATCTCCTTCGTCTGATGCTCGGGCATTCGGGTTCTGCCGTTCTGTTCGCGGGCGGCGGAGGATACGCCGGGGCCCGGCGGGCCGCAACGGCAGTGCGAGAGTGCGAGAGTGCGAGAGTGCGAGAGTGGTTCGGCTCTGCAGCGAATGGCGCGCCATCTCGCACGCGGCCCGTGAAACCCACTGGCGCGGAGCATCGTTCCATCCGGCTGCCCGCGCGTAGTATCATCCGTTGACCGCAAGTCGTTTCGATCGACCACACCGGCGCCGACGGCAGCGCCCCGGGCGACGGCGGGTTGAAACCCGCCGCTGGTACCTCGGGAAGTCCGCCTTCGCGGACTGTGCGGTCCTTGCCTCATCCATCCGGAGATCCCGCGACCCATGATCCGCTCCATCGTCCGCCGCCAGCTCGATGCGGCCGAGCGCCGCTTCGGCGCCAGCATGGACTACATGCGCCACGTTGCCGACCGCGACCTGGGGCTGTTCCTCAAGCTGTCGATGCTGCAGCCCGCCACCTGGCACCGCCGCCGCCTTCCGGCCGACGCGTTCCACGCCGCGCGGCTGGCCACCACGCTGCACGCAGACTGCGGCGAGTGCGTGCAGATCGAAGTCTCGGCGGCGCGGCAGGCGAAGGTGCCGGCCCACGTGCTGCGCGCGGTGCTCGACGGCCGCGCCGCCGACCTGTCGCCCGGCGTGGCCGACGCGGTGGCGTTCGCGCAAGCCGTGACGCGCGGCGACGACCCCGACGACGAGCTGCGGGCGCGGCTCACCACGGCCTTCGGCGAGACCGGCGTGGTGGAGCTCGCCACCGCGGTCGCCACCGCGCAGTTCTATCCCACGCTCAAGCGGGCGCTGGGCTACTCGAAGAGCTGCTCGCTGGTGCGGGTGGAGGTCTGACCCGTCGATCGTCTTCGCACTCTCGCACGCTCGCACATCCATGCGCGTTGCCGTCTCAGGCACACATGCGGCGGGGAAGTCGACGCTCGTCGCCGAGCTCGCGCGGCATCTGCCCGGGTACGTGGCGGTGGAGGAGCCGTATTACACGCTTCTCGACGAAGGACACCTGTTCGCGGACGAGCCGGCGCCGGACGATTTCGAGCTCCTGCTGGACCGTTCGATCACTGCCCTTGCCACAGCGGCGGGGGCGGACATGCTGTTCGACCGCTGTCCCGCCGACTACCTGGGCTACCTTGCCGCGCTCTCGGACCACGACGCGGGCACGCTTGCGCCGTGGATCACCCGCGCGGCCGACGCGATGGCCGGGCTCGACCTGGTGGTGTTCGTCCCCATCGAGCGGCTGGACCGCATCGACGTGGAAGACGAGCAGCGCCGGCTGCGGAAGCGCGTGCACCAGGAGCTCCACGCGATGCTGGTGGACGACGCGTGGGGGATCGGCGCGCCGGTGCTGGAGGTCGGGGGCACCGTGGAGCAGCGGGTTCGGCAGGTGCTCGCGCGCGTGGGCGGCTGATACCCGATCCGCGAGATCCGTTGCTGCACCAGCATCGCTGATGGGTCACATCCAGCAGTTCCGAGGCAGCAGGTAGACCTCCGGATCCGGGATGAGCAATCGATACAGGTGTCACTGGAGAAACGCATCGCCGGCCGCGGATCACGATCCACGGCCGGCGATGCGTTCAGGGCGTGCGGCGCGTCAGGCCAGCGTCAGGGGATCCGCGCGAAGGCGATGGCGCCGGTGGGAGCGAGCCGGGTGAGGCGAGCGATCCGCCCGTTCGTGTCGCGCTCGAACACGAAGCGCACCAGGTCCTGGCGAGCCCGGCTGGTGCGGAGCTCGAACACCGCCGCGCTGATCGGCGCCAGCAGCTGCTCCATGCCGTCGGGAGTGGTGAGGGCCAGCATCGAGTCGCGAGCCGCGACCTGCAGCGTGGCGCCGTTCGGCAGGCGGTAGCGCCCGGCGTATTCGGAGAGGAGTGCGCGGTCGATCGCTACGGAGGGCGCCGGTACGTGCAGGCGCGTGGACTGCGCCGCCACCGCCTGCCAGCCGCCGTTCCGCGCGTGCAGCACGGTGATCCAGCGGAAGAAGGCCTCGTTGCGGCCGATGCGCTCGGCCACCCGGCTGGTGACCACCGCCGCGCCGCCCATGACCTTCGCCGACTCGTCGCTCCACGTGAGCTGCACCTGCATCGAATCGCCCCGGTCGGACGCATGGCCGAGCGCGCCGGCCAGGTCGAACGTCTCGCCGGTGCTGAGCGTGAGCGACAGGTCGGGCGCGGTGGACCTGCCCAAGCGTGCCGTGTCACCCACCGTGAACGCGCGCCACCACGCACGGTGCGCGGCCAGCGCGGCCGCCGTGTCGCCGCGGGCGGCGCGCGGCTGTGCGGCAGCCGCCGGGGCGGTGCACAGCAGGGCGATCAAGAGAAGCGGAGCACTCCGCATGGGATTCCTGGCGAGGGATGTCGAACGACCGGCGCCGTGTGGAAGCGTCCGGACGGTGCGGCTCGGGCGGTCAGGCCGGCGCGGCCTCGGCGGGCTGCGGCATGCGGCCGTGCTTGTACATCTCCACGAAGCCGGCCAGCTCCCCGGGCCCGAAGACGCCCAGCTCGGCGAAGATCTCGTGCGCGAAATCCACCGGTCCCAGCCCGCTGGCGGTGATCACGCCGCGGTCGCGCGTGGCCGGCGCGTCCACGTAGCCAGCCGGGTCGGTGGCGCCGGGGGCGAACTGCGCCAGGTAGCCGGGCGCGTTGCTGGTGTGCCGCCGCCCGCGCAGCAGCCCCGCACGCGCCACCGCGATGGTGGCCCCGCAGATCGCGGCAACCGGGACGCCCGCGGCTTCCAGCGCCACCAGCACGGGGTCGAGCGAGGCCGCGGGGTAGTCGCCCTCCCACAGGTCGGCGCCGGGGAGGATGAGGAGACGCACCACGTGCGGCCCGGCCTTCAGGTCTTTCAGCGTCAGGTCGGGCTGCACGCACAGGCCGCCCATGGTGGTGACGGCGTCGCGCGTGAACCCCACCGTCCGCACCGGAACGCCGCCCCACCGCCGCAGCCCCGCCACGGCGAAGGCCGGCTCCCAGTCCGCCATGCCTTCGGGAACGAGGAGATGTACCGCGGGCTCGCCCATGTGTGCTCCGGTCGTTGGATGTGCCTGCCTGGAAACCCAAGGTGCCGCACCCGGGGGGGAGAAGCAAGGAACCGGCGGCGATCTTTCCCCGCGCGGACTGGCGTGACGACGTGGCGGACCGGTATTTGATGGGAAGGCGACGGAGTCGAACCAGTGTGGTGCCAAGCCTTCGGGGAACATCCGTGGATCAAATGGGAGAAACGCCGCTGCTGCGGATGGGAGTCATCCTGCTGCTGATCCTGGCCGCGATCGGCGTGGGGACCGAGTTCCTGATGCGCGGGATCCGCGGCGGCAAGGGCTCGGAGCCGCGCGCCGCCATGCGCGCGGAGCCGTCGGGCGGGCAACGCTCGGAGCCTGCGCGGAGCGTGGCCGCCGCCCCGGCGCAGGAGGCCGCGCCGTGCAGCATCACCACGTCGCGCGTGCCGCTCCCGGCCGACGTGACCGAGGCGAGCGGCGCCGCGTGGAGCCGGCGCACGCGCGGGGTGATCTGGACGCACAACGACTCGGGCGAGCCCCGGCTGGTGGCGGTGGACGAGCGGGGAGCCGAGCGGGGGCGCGTGCGCGTGACCGGCGCCACCGTGACCGACTGGGAAGACGTGGCCTCGGCGCCGTGCGCGGGGGGCAGCTGCCTGTACGTGGCCGACATCGGCGACAACAAGGCCGAGCGCCGCAGCATCACCATCTTCCGCGTTCCTGAGCCCGAGCCGTCGGCCACCGCCACCGCGCCCGCGCAGGCGTTCAACGCCACCTATCCCGATGGCCCGCAGGACGCCGAAGCCATCTTCGTGCTCCCCGACGGCGGGCTGTACGTGGTGACCAAGGGCGAGACCGGCCCGGCTTCGCTCTACCGCTTCCCGCAGCCGCTGCGGCCCGGCGCCACGGTGGCGCTGGAGAAGGTCACCGGGATCTCCACCGGCCAGCTCGAGCGCCGCGACCGCATCACCGGCGCGTCGGCGTCGCCCGACGGGCGGTGGATCGCGCTGCGCACGCTGAACGCGCTGTCGCTCTACCGTTCGGCCGGCGGCGCGGTGACCGGGCTTTCCAACCCGCTGCGGATGGACCTGAAGGATGCGGGAGAGGAGCAGGGCGAGGGCGTGGCGCTGGCGGAGGGGGGCACCGTGTACCTGGTGAGCGAGGCGGGCGGAAAGAAGAAGAGCCCGACGCTCGCACGCCTCGCCTGCACGCTGCCCGGCTGACGAACGGCGGGACGGAGAGTGGGGATGACTGACGGCGCCGGCGCGGTGCCGTCAGTCTGCGTTCTGGGGAAGATGGTTGCGCACCAGCGCGTCGAACTCGGCCCGCGTGCCGCGGAAGGCGTTCAGGTCGGTGCGGCCGCGCGCGCCGGGCACGCGCGCGGTGGCCGCGTACTGCCAGAACGCCCACTCGCGCGCGAAGCGCGGGCGGCCGTACACGCTGCGCACCCACAGCGGGTGGCCGGTGCCGCCCTGCAGGTAGGCTTCGTGGAACTCCGGCGTCACGTACAGCACCGCCTGCCTCCCGTACGCCGAATCGACCGCGGCCAGGAAGCGGCCGACCTCGGCCAGCACCGAATCGCGCGGGGGCCGCGCGGCGCAGTTGCCCCCGAACTCCAGGTCCACCGCCGGCGGCAGCGACGGCCCGGCATCGCCCGGCTGCACGGCCAGGAGGTTCATCGCCTGCGCCCGCCCCGGGGTGCAGAAGGTGAAGAAGTGGTACGGCGCCGTCACCAGCCCCGCCCGCCGCGCCGCGTCGCGGTTGCGCAGGTAGGTGCTGTCGCGGAAGGTGGCGCCCTCCGTGGCCTTCAGGTACGCGAACACGTATCCCGCCGCGCGCACCCGCGCCCAGTCGACCCGCCCGTTGTGGTGCGACACGTCCACGCCGCGCACGGGGAACTCCGTGCGGCTGGGGTAGACGAAGCGCACGAATCCGTGCGAGAGCAGCGCGTACGCCGCCACAAGCGCCGCCGCCATCAGCGCGGCCGCGATGGCCAGCCGCCGGAGCCGCGCCTGGGCGCGAGGTGACTCGAGCACGTGGGGTGGGGAAGGGGAGGGGAGCGGGCCTGCGAGGTGCGCCCGCGCGGCGGGTCAGGAGCCGCGCAGGCGGTCTTTCTTGGTGAGCCGGCCGATCTCGATGTGCACCTTGGTGAGGTCGCCCGAGAGGTCGGTGATGCGCTCGGTCAGGTCGAGCACGGTGCGCACGCCGTCGCCCCACACCTCGGCCACGTAGCGGTCGCCGGCCTTGAACATCACGCGCTGCGCGTCTTCCAGCGTCTGGATGGCGTCCCACAGCATGTCGCGGGCGTGCTCCAGTTGTTCCTGGGCAGAAGGCTCTTGCTGGGGCATGCGCAGCGGGGTGCTGGTGGATGGGCGGCGGTGGGACTTCGGTGAGCAAACTGGGGAAATTTCGCGCCACGCGCAAAGCCGATGCGCCGCGCGGCACCCGATCAGGCGCCCGCGTGCCCTCCGCCGTGGTCCCTTTCGCCCCGCCCGCGACGCCAGGGGCCGGCCGCGAACACCACCCAGGCGATCAGCGCCAGCTGCAGCGGCAGACGCGCCCAGAGGAGGGTTTGCGCCGTCGTGGACGCACCGCCGGCGCGCGCGTTCAGCAGCATCTGCACGTTGGCGGGGAAGACGGCGACCAGCAGCAGCACCAGCCCGACCGCCGCCGCCCGCCGCGTGCGCGGCACCAGCAGGCCGATGCCGCCCGCGATCTGGAACACGCCGCTCAGCAGCACCATCGGCCGGTGCAGCGGGACCCACGGCGGCATGATGCGCACGTACGCACCGGTGATCACGAAGTGCATCACCCCGGCGAACACGAACGCCGCCGCCAGCACCCAGCGCGACACCGCGCGCGGCGCCGCGCGTCGATCGGGATGCGAGCGGCGGGTCACGGGCCCAGCACCGCGAGCTTGTACGCGAGCATCACCGCCACCATGGCCGCGGCCACGCCCACGCACGCCCGGTAGCGGCGCACGAAGTACAGCGTGACGGCGGCCCAGCAGAACACCGCCGCGATCAGCCCGCCCGCCACGAACGGCTCCGCCCGCTCGAACGCCAGGCGACCGCCCGCCGCGTGGCGCAGCCGGTACACCTCGGCCAGCGTGCGCACCAGCGCCAGGAACTGGATGGTGATGGCGATCCGCGCCCACCGCTCGGCCGTCCACCGCCGCGCGGGGGCTCCGTCGCGCGCGTCAGCCATCGCGACGGCCGGCCACGGCGGTTACGGGTGCGAGATCAGCCACTCCTTGGCCTCGGTCGGGTCGTTGAACGCCTTCATGTTCCTGCGCCGCGACAGCGCCTGCATGGCGCGGAAGGCGGTGAGGTACACGCCGGTGAGCCCCACCACCACGGCGCTCCAGCGCACGTACGGCGCGTTGAACTGCACCAGCTCCTGCATCGCCTTCACGGCGCCGGGGGTGATCTTGGAGCCGCGCACGTCGGTCAGCGTGAGCACCGAGCCCGGCGGCTCTCCGGCGATCACGTCCTTCGACTTGGCGATCTCGGCCCGGAGCTGGTCCATGTCGGTGCCGAGCTGCGTGTAGTCCAGCATCAGGAGGCGCTGCCCCCGGTGGTCGATGAAGCGTGTGCGGTCCATGAGGGCCCTGGCGGTCTGCTGGCGTTCAGCGGTCGGTGAGCGGGGCTACCGAATCCGTCAAAAGAGTACGGAAGGATAACGCATTCCGTCGCGTCGCGCACCCCTCTCGTGCGCGAAAGCTGGACAGCAGAACGCCCGCCGGGTGGCGGGCGTGTGGACGCGGATCTGATTGGGAGCGCTACGAATCCGCCAGCTTGGAAACGCACGGAAGAAGGTGAACGATGAAAAACCGGACGGACGTGGGAGAAACCGGCGTTCCCGCAAGCAGATAGGGCGCCCCGTGTCTCCGCTCCTTACGCCCCTCCGCGTGCCTTGCGCAGCGTGTCGCGCGCGGCCTCGATCCACTCCGGGGGGAAGCGCTCGGGGTCGGTCACCCACTCCTCCAGCACCGGCACCGCCCGCCCGATCCCCAGCCGCTCGTCGGCCGCGGCCGAGACGAGGAGCGCGCCCATGTGGGGGAAGCGCGCGTGCCACTCCGCCCCCACGCGCTCGTCGAACTCCTCGGCCA
>DASWMA010000565.1:0-7306 GCA_036399995.1 Longimicrobium sp.
ACGGAGGAAACGGAGAACTTCATCGCTGTTCTCCGTTTCCTCCGCTCTACTCCGCTTTCTCCGTGTGACCCTTTTAGCGGTGTCGGACCAACGACGTATTTCCGATCCGCGCGCGTCACTCCTCTGCCTGCGCGGTGCCGGCGGCGGAGGGGGCGCGGTCGCTGGTGTTGGCCAGCGCTTCCACGCTCAGCCGCTCGGCGCGCTCCAGCAGGCGGTTGGCCACGCTCAGCGCCATTCCCAGGCCGGCCTCGCCGCCGGCCTCGCGCTCGCCGGGGCCGCGCAGGAAGTCGGAGACCACGCGGCGCAGCACCTCGTGCTCGCGGCGCACCTCGCTCTCGCCCCACCCCAGGCGCGCGCGCTGGCGGCCGTGCAGCCGGGCGATGGTCACGCGGATGCTGTCGCCGTCGCGCACGTGCTCGGGGTCGCCGGCGCCGCGGTCGAGCATCACCATCGCCTTGGCGATCTCCAGCAGCAGCGTGCCGGAGTGGTCCTCGAGCAGCGCGCGGTCGAGCTCCCGGGCGCTGGGGACGGCGGGGTCGGCGCGCAGCTCTTCCACGAAGCGCAGCATCAGCTCTTCCACCCGCTCTTCGATCAGCCGCCCCACCCCCGCCAGCCCCTGCGCCTCGGGGGGCGAAGCGGCCGCGGCCGCATCGTCGGCGGCGGGGCGCCGCCGCTCTTCGGGCGGGCCGGAGGCGGCGGGAAGCCAGAGGGTGAACACCGACCCGCCCCCCGGGCGCGCCGTCACGGTCAGGTCGCCCTCCATCAGCCGCGCGAAGGTGCGGCTGATGGTGAGCCCCAGCCCCGTTCCCCCCTGCGCGCGGGTGTGGCTGTCGTCCACCTGCACGAACGGGTCGAAGATGCGCTCGCGGTCTTCCTCGGCGATCCCGATCCCCGTGTCGGCCACCTCGATGCGGATCCACGGCCCCGGGGCGCCCGGTCCCTCGTTGGGGGGCACCTCGGCGGGGCCCATGCAGCGCACCGTCACCTGGCCGCCGGCGGGGGTGAACTTCACGGCGTTGGAGAGGAGGTTGACCAGGATCTGCCGCACCCGGTCTTCGTCGCCCACGTAGGCCGCCTCGGGCGGGCACTGCAGCTCTTCCACCGTCTCCACCCCGCGCGCCGCCGCCTGCGGCAGCACGAACGCCAGCGCAGACGCCGCGCTGTGGCGCGCCGCCACCCGCTCGCGGGTGACGCGGATCCCCGCGCTTTCGATGCGGGCCAGGTCCAGCACGTCTTCCACCAGCCCCAGCAGGTGCAGCGCGCTCGCCTTCACCCGCGCGAGCGACTCGCGCTGCCGCTCGGTCAGCTCGCCCTGCACCCCCAGGTGCAGCAGGTCGGTGTACCCCATCACGGCGTTGATCGGGGTGCGCAGCTCGTGGCTCATGTTGGCCAGGAACTGGCTCTTGGCCTGGTTGGCGCGCTCGGCCTGGGTGCGCGCGGCCTGGGCGGCGCGCACCGCATCGCGCAGCTGGCGGTTGGCCTCTTCGAGCCCCTGGGCCAGCGCCTCGGCCTCGGCGGTCTGGCGCGCCAGCTCTTCGTTGGCGGCGCGCAGCTCCACGGCGGCGCGCGCGTCGGCCTCGGCCATCTCGGCGCGGTGGCGCAGCTCGGCCTCGCGCAGGGCGGCCTGCCGCAGGTCGGCCGCCTGCCGCTCGATCTGCCGCGCCTTGTCGTCGAGGTCCACGAAGGCGCGCACCTTGGCGCGCACCAGCTCGGGGTCGATCGGCTTGGAGAGGAAGTCGACGGCGCCCAGCGCGTACGCCTCGCGCACGCGGTGCGGGTCGGGGTCGATGGCCGTGAGGAAGAGGATGGGGGTGTGCCGGGTGCGCTCGCGGCTCTTGATGTGGCGCGCCACCTCGAAGCCGTCCATCTCCGGCATCTGCACGTCGAGGAGCACGCAGGCGAAGCCGCGCTCGAGCACGCGGCGCAGCGCCTCTTCGCCCGACTCGGCCTGCACCACCTGCAGCCCCAGCGGCTCCAGCACGGAAACCATTGCCAGCAGGTTCTCGGGGCGGTCGTCCACCACCAGCACGGCGGGGATGTGGTCCGGCTGCATTCGTTCGCGGTCTATGGGCCGAATGACGTTCGGCGCACCCGATCCCCGGGGCGTGCTCGGCGAAAGCGCGGGTCGCCACGCAAAAATCATGGGCGTAGATCGATGAGCGCCGCGTCGGGTCCGCTCCGGCTGGCCGGCGGGCCCTCTCCCCGCGCTCGGCTTCGCCCGCGCTGCCCCTCCCCCAAACTGCCTGGGGGAGGGGCGGTCCGTGCGCCCTGCGGCCGATGTCACGAGGCAGGTTCCGCGCGGCGGGATGGGAATCCGACGCCGCTGGAGCGCAGCCCGCGAAGGCACCGCGAAGGCACCGCGAAGGCACCGCGAAGGCGGACTTCTTGAGGTCTCAGCCGCCGGTTTCAACCGGCGGTCGCGTGGCGAAAGGGGGAGGGAACGCCCGGATGCGTGAGGGATGCGCGCCCGGAGGGCCGGGACGCCGCCGCGCGCGAGCGACGTCGCGAGGAAGCGGCTGGATGGCCGGCGCGGCGGTGGCCCGGCGCGGTTGGCAACGGCGGTATCGTTGCCTACCGCGCGCGCAGCCCGGTTCGGCGCCCCGGCGCCGAACACGCCCAGGAACGCAGTTCCGCCTTCTCCGTCACCGCGCCCGGGCGACGCAGCATCACTCCACCGGAGAGGCCGATGACGCGAGCGCGCGGCGGACGGCGGGGGCCACCTGCGTGCCCAGCAGCTCGATGGCGTGCATCGTCTGCGCGTGGGGCATGGAGCCCACGGTGAGCTGCGCCAGGAAGCGGTCGTTCCGGAAGATCTCGTGCTGGAAGAGGATCTTGTCGACCACCTCCTGCGGGCTTCCCACCAGCAGCGAGCCGCGCGGGCCGCGCATGGCCTCGAACTGCTCGCGCGTGGTGGGCGGCCACCCGCGCTCGCGCCCGATGCGCGTCATCACCTGCGCGTACGAGGGGAAGAACTCGTCGGCCGCGCGCCGCGAGTCGTCGGCGAGGTACGCATGCGAGTTGATGCCGACGCGCAGCTGCTCCGCCGGGTGCCCGGCGCGGGCGCCCGCGTCGCGGTAGAGCTGCACCAGCGGGGCGAAGCGCTCCGGCATCCCCCCAATGATGGCGAGCGCCAGCGGCAGCCCCAGCGTGCCCGCGCGCACCAGCGACTGCGGCGTGCCGCCCACCGCGATCCACACCGGCAGCGGGTCCTGCAGCGGCCGGGGATACACGCCCAGGCCGTCGATCGCCGCGCGGTGCTCGCCGCGCCAGGTCACGCGCTCGCCCTCGCGCAGCTTCAGCAGCAGCTCCAGCCGCTCGGCGAAGAGCGCGTCGTAGTCGCGCAGGTCGTAGCCGAACAGCGGGAAGCTTTCGATGAACGAGCCGCGCCCGGCCATGATCTCCGCCCGCCCGCCGGAAAGGAGGTCGAGGGTGGAGAACTGCTGGAACACGCGCACGGGGTCGTCGCTGCTCAGCACGGTGACGGCGCTGGTCAGGCGGATGCGCTTCGTCCGCTCCGCCGCCGCGGCCAGCACCACCGCCGGCGCCGAAGCGGCGAAGTCGGGGCGGTGGTGCTCGCCCACGCCGAACACGTCGAGCCCCACCTGGTCGGCCAGCTCGATCTCTTCCATCAGGTCTCGCAGCCGCTGCGCGGGCGAGATGGTGTGCCCGGTGCGCGGATCCGCCGTGGTCTCCGCGAAGGTGCAGATGCCGATCTCCATGGTCCGTCCTGGTCTGGGGTGATGCCCAAGAATACACCCCGGGTTCCGCCGCACGAGCCTGGACGCCGGCATCTCCGAGAGACCACGCCCTCCTGGGCGAGCGGCAGTGAAACGCGCCAACGCAGAAGGGGCGCACCCGCGGGTGCGCCCCTTCTGCTTCAGCGTGCGGGATCCCGGCGCCTCAGCAGCACCAGTACACGGTGCAGGTGCGGGTCTCGCCGGTGCACAGGGGCTTGGTGGGCAGCGAGGCGGCCTCCACCGTGCCGAGCTCGGTGCGCTTCTCGTCGGTCCCGAAGCTCTCCACGCTCAGCTTGTCGATCTCCAGCGTCAGCTTCTTCATCGCTCTGCTCCCCGTAAAAGGAGTCACGCCCTCGGCGTTCGAGGGCAGCGGAACGGCGGCGAAGTCCACCGGTCCGATACGAACGTTTACGGCACGATCGGATCTTGACGGCCGCGCGTCTCGGTGCGGCCATTCAATGCGGATGTGCTCCATCCGCAGATCGTCTCATGCAGGAGTGTCAGAGGATAGAGGCGTCAAATACGGATGTCAACCCACGAAAGCCGTTTCGTCCCTGGTGCGGGCCAGTGCCCCCGGAGTACGTTGCAGTTTCGCCCATCCCGAGCACCCACACACAGGAGCGTGCCCGTGCCCAAGCTCAAGCTCGTCGCCGATGACCTGACGGTGACCTCGTTCGACGCCAGCGCGGCCGTCGCCGCGGCGATGGCGGCCGAAGCGCTCGTCCCCTCGCACAACACCGCCTGCGTGACCTGCCGGACCATGTGCGCGCCGTACTGCTGACGGCCCGCGGGTCGAGGGCTCGTCGAACGAAGGAGGCCGGCGGAGCGCTCCGCCGGCCTCTCGCGTTCGCCGCAACCGCCTGAGGGCGGGGTGGGCACGGTGCATGCTGCCACACCGCGCCCGTTCGGGATGGGACGGCGCCGGGAGCGACGGTTCCGGTGCGCGGGTGTTCGTTTCAACGACTTTTCCGAGGAGACGGTATGGGCAACGTGCGGCTGGCGGTGATCTACTACAGCACCTACGGCACCAATCACCAGATGGCCGAGACCGCCGCCGAGGTGGCGCGCGAGGCGGGCGCCGAGGTGCGGCTGCTGAAGGTGCGCGAGACGGCGCCCGAGGGGGTGGTGAACGGGCAGGACGCGTGGCGCGCCCACGCCGAGGCCACGGCCAGCGTGCCCGTGGCGTCGCTCGACGACATGGAGTGGGCCAACGCCTACCTGTTCAGCGCGCCCACGCGCTACGGCGTGTCGGCCAGCCAGCTGCGCGCGTTCATCGACCAGCTGGGGCCGCTGTGGGCCGCGGGCAAGCTGTCGAACAAGGCGGCCAGCGCCATGACCAGCGCGCAGAACGCCCACGGCGGCCAGGAGACCACGCTGATCGGGCTGTACACCACGCTGATGCACTGGGGGTGCATCCTGGTGCCGCCGGGCTACACCGACCCCGTGACCTACGCCGCGGGCGGCAACCCGTACGGCACCACGGTGAGCGCCACCGGCCAGCCGCTGAGCGAAGAGTCGAAGGCCGCCATCCGCCACCAGGCGCGGCGCCTCGTGGAGTACGCGGGGAAGATCGCGAGCTGAGCGTAAGCGCCGCGCCACGAACAAAGGCCCCGCACCGGCATCCGGTGCGGGGCCTGCGTGCGTCCGCTGGCGATCCACGCATGCGGATCACACCTTCTTCCGCGCATCGACTTTCACCGACACAGTGGATGAACGATCACGAAGCCCTGTCGCTCCTCCGCGCCGCGATCCCGTCCGCCGATGGCGAGGTGTGGGCGGATCTCGGCGCGGGCACCGGCGTGTTCACGCGCGCGCTAGCGGCGCTGGTGGGCGCCGACGGGCGGGTGATCGCGGTGGATCGTGACGCCCGCGCGCTCGCCACCATCCGCGCGTGGGCGGCCCGCGCGGCTGACACGCCCGCCGTCGCTACGATCGAGGCCGACATCGCCGGCGACCTGTCGCTTCCGCGGCTGAACGGCGCGGTGATGGCGAACGTGCTGCACTTCGTCGCCGACGCGGCCGGCGTGCTGGCGCGGGTGGCATCGATGCTAAAACCCGGCGGACGGGTGGTGGTGATCGAATACGAAGGACGCCGTCCCAGCCCGTGGGTGCCCTACCCCGTCTCCGCCACGCGGCTTGCCGAGCTCGCCGCGGCGGCCGGGCTGGCGCCGCCGCGGGTGGTGGCCACGCGCCCCTCGGCGTACGGCGGCGAGCTGTACGTGGCGGTGACGACGCGGGCGGAGACGTGACGCGGAAGCGCAAAGCTGGACACCGCCGCGACGCAAACGCATCGTAGCGCCTGCGGTTGATCCCTCCATCCTCCCGCGGACTTCCATGCCCACACTTCGCCCGTACCGCGCGGCGCTCGCAGGCGCCGTGTTCGCCGTGATCTCGTTCGCCGCTCCGGTAGCCGCGCAGGTTCCGCGGCCGCAGCGCCCGCTCGCCGCGCTGGCGTTCATGGCCGGCTGCTGGCGTGGTGACGCGGGGGTGGACAGGACGATCGAGGAGCAGTGGACCGCGGCGGACTCGGACGTGATGCTGGCCACCACGCGGTACCTGGACGACAACACCGCCCGCACGCGCGGCTGGGAGTTCAGCCGCATCGTGGCCGACTCGGCGGGGATCGTCCTCTTCCCCGCCCCGACAGGCCGGCAGCAGGGGCGCTTCCGGCTGGCCGCGTCACGTGCTGGTGAAGCGCGCTTCGAAGACCCGGCGCACGACCACCCCAAGCGCATCATCTACCGCCGCGTGAACGCGCGCCGGCTGACGGTCCAGATCGATGCGGGCGAGGGCGACCGCGAGGCGATGACGCTGGAGCTGGACCGCGTGGCCTGCCCGGGCACGAACCCGCGCTGACGCGCGGCCAACGATCGGCATCTCCCCTAACGCGCTGCCCTCCGAAGCCCGAGGGCAGCGTGGTTGCATCGATGGCGTGAGACAGGCAGCCGCGGAATCGGGAACAGGTGAAGTCGAAGACGAGTACACCGGCGGACCCGTTCATCTCGCCACCCATGATCCCCAGGCCTCATGATCCGCCCCGTCGTCCGCGGCCCCCTCGCCGCGCTGGCGGCCGCACTGCTCGCGCTGGCCCCCGCGCACGCGCAGACGGGCGGCCCCGCAGCACCGGCCACGGGCGGCTGGGGGATCACGGTGGCCGCCGGCGTGATGAGCTACGACAGGTCGGTCGCGGGGAACGCCGCGGTGCTGGCCGTGCGCGGCGACCTTCCGCTGGGGGGCAGCGTCCGGCTGGAGCCCGGGGTGGCGGTGGGCCTGCCCTCGGGGTCCGATGAGTCCACCTTCTTCATCCCCGAGGTGCAGGTCCAGGCGGGGGCACGGCTGGGCGTGGTGGAACCGTACGCCGGCCTGGGACTGGGTCTCTACCGGCGGGCGCGGAGCTCGGAGGTGTCGTTTTCGCTCGGGGCGGGTGCCCGCGTGGGGCTCACCGACGCGCTGGGTGTGGTGGTGGATGGCCGCATCCACGGGATCGGCGCCGGCGTGGAGGCGGCGGCGGGCGGCGTGACCGTGGGTGTGCGCTGGCGCCCGGGCGCGCGCTGACCGCCGCCCGGCAC
>DASWMA010000566.1:0-11779 GCA_036399995.1 Longimicrobium sp.
GCGCAAGGATTCGGAAGACGAGATGGTGCGCCTGCTGGCGGAGGAGTACACCTTCGTCACCCGCCCCGTGATCGCTCGGAGCGACCGCGCGACGGCGAGATTCTCGGCGAAGCGGGTGGACGAGCTGGTGGATCAGGCGTGCGGTCACGCTTGACCGATCGGCAGCAGGGCCGCCGGAATCGCTCCGGCGGCCCTGATTGGTTCGGATGGCGAATCGCCCCCAAACGTCGGCGACGAAGGGATGCGCCGCCCTCGCATCTCCAAGAGCTACGGGTGTGGATACGTGAAGTGCGCCTTGGCGGCATCGGCCTCCCACCCGTCCGGTCTCAGAGTGGCGTGTACCGCGCCTGGGCCCTGCATGAACTGCTGCTGCCGGAACACACGCCCGTTTTCGATCACGCTCTTCGCGATCACGTACCGCACCTCTCCATGGGGGCCGATGATGATGGTGCTTCCGCCGCGGAAGAGGAACTTGTAGCCATCGTCCACCACCGTCCGCGTCTGTGTCACTTCGGCCACCAAGTCGAAGATCACCTGCCCATCGGGGCCCACCCGCCGCGACGAACGGACGGACTGTACCTCGGGAAGGGTGACCGTGTCTCCGTTCAGCAATTCGTGGCCTTCGCGCACCAGCCCGAACGTTTCCGGGTTCCGGGCGACGAACCTGCCCAGGGCGCAGGCGCGCCGTCGCAGTTCCTCGGGGTTGGCCGGGCACGCGGGATCGCCATTGAAGGAGAGACGGGTGAACGCCAGATCCTTCACCACCAGCTTGTCGTCGGAGATGAAATCCCATCTCAACTCGTCCTCGGACATGCTCTGGACCCCGGCCGGACGGATCCCGTGCCGCGCGAACGCGTCGATCCAGGCCTCGCGGTATCCCCAGCGGTCGTCGGGCACCAGGTCCAGGTCCGCGGTGATCACGGCGCGCAGGAACTCGCCCAGCTGCAGGTCCACCGGCGGGCAGTAGTCGATCGCCCGGATGCACACGTTCAGGAACTGGCTGGCGAGCTGGCTGGCCTCCTCCGCCAGCACGTCCTGCAGGTCGGGCGGGATGTCGCCCAGGGGAAGCACGCCGGTGCCCCCGGTGGACAGCCGCAGGTAACGCTCCGCCTTGCGGGTGTACACGCTCGCGAACGCATGGAATACGGCCGAGGTGAACACCTCGCCCATCGCGTGCGCCTCCATGTCGGGGTCGTACCGAGGAAGGACGTGGTCCTCGCCCGGGGCGTCGAGCGCTTGGCCGCGCCGAAAACGGGGAAGCCCCCGCCGCCCGTGCGCCGCGGCTCTCGCCCGTGCCCGCGCCTGAGCAAGGCTGCGCAGCGCGCCGCCGTTCCCCGTGGTGAGCCCGAACTCGATGGCGATGGAGGTGAGGAGCGCCGACTGCAGCACGTTGCCGCGGGAGCGGCGCACGGCGGACCGCACCACCTCGGTGTAGCTGAAGTGGTGCAACAGCGTGATCACGTCGGCGAACCCTTCGTGGAACCCCAGCACGTCGGGGCTGGTGGGATCGAGGAAATGCGTCCGCAGCCCGTCCAGCAGCGCGTGCGTCACCTCGTGCGTCACGATGTCGTGCGACACGCAGCTGAAGGTATGTCCATTCGGCGCGCCGCGTCCCCTGACCTCGCCTTCGATCTTCACGAAGCCAAAGGTCACCTCGCCGGTGTCGCGGTCGTAGGCGGCACCCGCGCTGCTGGAGTTGCCGTGCGGGCTCAGGCGAAGACGGGCGTGTCCGTGGTGCTCCGGGTGCGGATCGAAGCCCCAGGTGGGGTTCCGCCCCAGGGCGCGCCGGAACGACGCGTACACCAGCGACGCGATGGCGTACACCATCTGCTGGTGAAAGCGCGGATCCACGGGCGACGGCGCACGGCCGTCGGTGAGGAGGTGGAAGGGGTCGTTCAGGTCGATGTCGTGGGTTTCGACCGGACCGTCGTCGTCCTCGAACTTCTTCCGCACCGGCAGGACGTGGAACACGGAGCCCAGGATTCCTTTCCCCGGCTCGCAGGGTAAGGGCTCGTAGGGGACGTTCACCACGGCGGTGGCGCCTTCGTCCTGCCGGGTTCCCGGGTCGACGGTGTAGATGCGCAGGGGCCGGTACAGGGGCTCGCGCGGCGTCCGTTCGTGGGGACGACCGGCCGCGCCCCGCTCGACTCCGCGGCCGAGGGCGAACGTCTCCCGCAGCCCCCGGCAACCGGCCGGCCGGCCCGTGCGCCGCCCCTCGGCCGGCGGATCACCGACGTCGCGTGAAGCGGACCCTGCCCGTACGGAGCCGGTGGTGGAGGGGATGGGTGGATCGGGGTGCTGGCTCATTGTCAGTCTCTCGGAGAAAGGTGCGGCTCTGTCCGGATCGCGTGGGATCCGTGGATCGAGTGTCGGCGTATCGTGACCTGCCCGTCCGGCGGTCCAGCATCTCCACGGCCCCCCGGTCGGGGCCGCGGAGATGCCGGACCCGGCGCGCCTCAGCCGCCGGTGCCGGACCCTGACTGGGCCGCTCCGCAGTTCACCTGGTTGATGTGCTTCCCCTTGATGCTGGGAAGGAGCGAGGCGTCCTGCTGGTCCACCCCGAGCAGCGGGTAGAAGGCGCGGAAGTGCTCGCGCATCACGGCGGGAGCGAGGATTCCGCCCTTGGGGGGGAGCGCTTCCTCGGTCACGTGGAAGATCCTGAGCTTGTAGCCCAGGTCGTCTTCGGGCTCGAGCGACTTGAGCGTGTCCAGCGGCCTGGGGTCGCTGTCGGGCTTTCCGTCGAGGCCTTCCCACCGGAGCACGTGGTCCACGTCGGACATCCGCCAGGTGACCTGGTGGGCGAGGGCGATCTCCTTCCCGCCGATCTCCCACGAGGCCTCGGACGCCATGCGGGTCACCCCTCCCGAGCGCAGGGTGATGCGCGCCGCGACGGCGCCGCCCGGCGTGACCGAGAGCAGGGCGGGGTCGACGGTCTTCCGCGCGCCCAGGACGTCGTGCGTGATCTGGCTCAGGTCGGGGAGCGCCCCGCCCGGAGTGGTGCCCTTGTGCGTGAGGTTGGTGTCGGCGCTGGCGTTTTCGGGGCCCAGCACCAGCGCCCATCCCTCCAGCGAGCGCCCATGGGTGTTCTCTTGCCCCTTGAAGCTCTTGTGCAGCATGCGCACGACGTGCTTCTCGTGTCCCGCGTGCCCGGCATGCCCGTTGGAGCGCGGCATCAGCACGTGCACCACCTTCTTGTCGGGCTCGGGCACGAACAGGCACAGGCAGTTGAACTGCAATTCGAGCGTGGCCATTGTGATCCTCGGATGGTTGAATGTGTTCAGTTTCCCGCGTATCGAAACCCCGCCCAGGCTGCGGGCGAGCGCAGCGCGGGGTCGCCCGACGCCAGCAGACGGAGCTGGGCCGTGCGTAGCGCGCCGGGAGCGTTGGGCGTGGCCCGGTACGCGCGATGGAACTCGACCATCAGGGGCCGGGTGAGGCGGTCGTCCACCTCCCACAGACTTCCCACCGCCCCGTCGGCGCCGGCGGCCAGGAACGCGCCCACCAATCCCGAGAACCCCGCGGCGCGCCCCGGCCCGGTGCGCACGGTCCGGCACGCCGCCAGCACCACCAGCGACACGTGGCGCAGGTCCATCTCGGCGATCTCGCCGGCCTGGAGCGTGGCCGCCCGCGGCTCTCCGCGCGCCGGCGCAAGGAGCAGGTACGATCGTTCCGGCCGCTCGTCGTCGAACACGGCATGCCCGGCGTAGTGCACCATCCCTGCGCCGCCAAGCGCCGCGCGCAGGGCGCCTTCGGTCGCGGCGGTGTCGCGCAGCAGGGGGGCGCCGGGGTACTCGGCGGCGATCTCCCGGGCTTCGTCCGCGGCGTGCGCCAGCCGCGGGAAGTCCGGGTGCTCGCGCGGGTCGAACGCCGGGTCGGCCACGAACAGCGCCGTGCCGGGGGCCCTGCCGCGGGCCGTGCGCCGTGCCTCGCGCAGGCTGACCGTCGAGCGCAGGGGGTGGTCTTCCACCAGGTACACCCGGCGGCGCGCGTCGTAGAGCGCCGCGAAGGGGACAGCCCCCAGGTCCCCGTCGGCGATCACCACCAAGGGCGTACCCCTGGGGCCCAGCGCCGCCCCCAGGGGGCGCACGAGCCAGTCGTACAACTGCGCCAGCTGGCCGCGCAGCTCGGCCTCGCCGGCGTTTTCCTCCAGGCGCCGCAGCAGCCGTTCGATCGAGCGGCTCAGCCGCGCCGTGTCGATGGCCGCGCGGTGCATCTGTACGCGGTCGCCACCAACCGCCCAGGCCAGCAGCGTGTCGCCCACGACCGCGTATTCCAGCGCTACCTCGCCCCGCCGCGCGGGGGCCGCCCGCCCCGCCTGGCGCGAAGGCTTCTCGCCCACCGTGGCCAGCGAGGCACGCCCACGGTCCAGGTAGCGGAGCGCGCCGGCCGTGTCGCCGGCGGCCAGCCTGAGCATCGCCGCCCGGTCGACCAGGGCACGCGCGTCTTCGAACACCGCGGCCCGCCGCGGCTCCATGCGGATCCGGTCGCGGCGGCGCTCCAGCACCTGCACCGCCGAGTCGAGGCGCAGGAAGCCCCTCGCCGTGTCGCCTGCGTCGAGCCAGGCGTGGGCCCCGGCCACGATGGCGGGAAGCGCCACGAGGTTGGTGCCCATGGTGTCGCGGAAGAACGCCGCCGCCGAGTCCAGCGCCTCCGCCGCGCGGGCGGGGGACGAACGCAGGGAAGCGGTTGCCTCCGCCATCTGCCGCCGGGCGACCATCCATCTGCCAACCCTCGGGTTCTGGGCCTGGACGCGGGCCAGCGCGGCCCGCGTCGCATCGATCTCCCGCCGGACACGCGCCTCGTCGCCGTTGCCGGCGAGGAACTGGGCGCGCGCCAGGCTCGCCTCCACCACGTACACGTCCAGCCCCGTATGGGCGGCGACCCGCACCCCTTCGTTCTGGACCCGCAGCGCCGCCCGTGGAAAGCCGTCGTCCGCCAGGACGGTGGCCAGCCACCCCAGGAGGTTGTGCAGCCGGTACGCCCCCCGGAACGGCCGCAGGCGCTCCAGCCCCAGCCGCGCCACGGCGTACCCCTGGTCCACGTCGCGCACGCGGACCCGCACCACGCCCTCGGCCTCGAGCGACGCTCCCTCGTTCTCCCGTTCTCCCGCCCGCACGAACAGGCGCCGCGCCCGGCGCGCCTGGTCCAGCCCCTCGTCGTACAAGTCGTCGCGGAGCAGCGCCGCCGAGAACGCCTGCCGCGCGGAGCCGGCCAGCGCCGGGTGCCGCAGCGAGTCCGCTCTCTCGGCCAGCTCGCGGAGCGCCGCCTGGCCGGCGCGCAGGTCGCGGTCGTGGAAGGTGGCGGCCGCTTGGTGCACGCGCGCCCACGCCTCGAGCACCGGTGAGCCGTGCGAAGACGCAACAGCGCTCGCGAACGCCTCTTTCGCGGCGGCGAACCTCACGCGGCGCTCCTCCTCGCACCCGGCGGAATACGACTGGTGCGCCTGGGCCAGCCGGCGCAGCCCCGCGCCCCGGGTGGCGCGGATGGCGCGGACCCCGTCCGCCAGCGTTGCGTCTCCGCCGGCGCGGCGCTCCAGCGTTGCGCCCAGCGTCTCGGCGCGCCGCAGCTGCTCCTCCGCGCTCCGCGCGTTGCCGGCCAGCACCGCCCCGGCCCAGTCGCCCAGCACGCGGCACCATCCGAGCTCCCGTGCCCGCTGCGGCTCGGCGGTGGCGTACCCGGCGTACGCGGCCGGTGGCGCGCCGGGCGAGGGCGGTGCGGGCTCCACCGGAAGGGCCAGGAGCTGCTCCCGGTGCCGCCGAGCCTCCCGAGCCCATCCGGACCCCTGGTCGTGCGCGAGGTAGGTCCGCCACTCCTGCTCGGCCTCGCCAGTCAGGTTCAGCCGCTCCAGCGCCAGGGCCAGGTTGTAGCGAGCCGTCTGGTTCGCCGGCTCCCGCTCGAGCGCCGCTTCGGCCGCTTCGACGGCGGCGGCGAGGTCGCGCAGTGTGTGTGCGCGTTCGCCGCGGACCAGGTACGCGGCCGAGAGGTCCGCGAGTACCGGCGCGGGGCGGGGTGACTCACGCGCCGCCGTCTGCAATGAAGAGATGGCCGACTGGAGTGATTTTTCCCCGGGGCCGTTCAACAGGTCGATCAACGCCAGAACGTGCAGGGCGGTGGGGTCGGAGCCACGGCGTAGAGATTGGCTCGCGCGCGCGGCGATGTCGGCGATGCGGCCGGAGCGCGCGTCACTCGACCCGCTTCCACAGGCCACGCGGCCCGCGGCCTCCGCCGCGTCGCGCGGAACGCAGGGCGGGTCCGCGCTCCAGATCGAGAGGCGGGCCTCAAACGCCTGCGCCGGATCGGCGTCCCGGGCGAGCTCGGCTAGGAGACCGCGCGGATCCTGGTCGACCCGCGCCTGCCCGCAGCTGGAAACCGCCATGGCCCAGAGCAGGGGATACAGGCAGACACGCCTCAGGCGGCGGAGCCCGTCCCGCAGGGCGGCCGTGATCGTAGCAGCCATCGTCATGTGTGGGTGAAACCGTGGAGGGGGAAGATCGGGACGGATGGTTCGAATCGGCAGGTGGGCCATGGGAGTGTATGCCGTGCGCCGGACCACGAGCAAGGCGTCCGATTTAATCAACCCGGCGGGCCGTGCAGGGCAGCCTGGCGGGCGGCCGCGCGTAGATCTCCTTCTTCCCGATGCGCATCGGGGCGCTGCGCGTCAGGTCAGCGCGGATCCCGTCGCGGGTCATGCGGTCGAGCGCCAATGCCTCCAAGCACCCCCTGGGTCGGAAAGACCCGTGCCCGCACGGCGTGTCCCCGCCATCGTTGATGATGTTCTCGGTGCGACTTCGAATCGTGACGGGTGAACGGCACCTGGCGAAGCACGGAATGGCCGGTGATCGCACACCCGGCCGTTCGTGCGCTGGCCATCATCGGTGGACACGCCACAATGAAACAAATAGCGAGCCGCGTTCGTCGTTCAGGATGCGCCGACCGCGCATGTCCGGCGTTGAAAGCCGGAGGCGGCGCGGCGCAGCTCAACTGACCTGAAGCGACCCATGACGACCGTGACGGCCGCCCGCTGGGAGTACGTGACCCTCAGGATCGACGTCGACCGGTTCATCAGCGGCCCGGCCATCGACGTGAAGGACATCAGCCATCACCTCAACCACTTCGGCGGCGAAGGGTGGGAGCTGGTCTCCATGATCGACGTCAACGCAGGCGAAGGCCGCACCTGCGACCTGGTGGCCGTGTTCAAGCGCGCCGCCGCCTGCTGACCACCCCACCGCCGAGAGCGGCAGATCGAGATGAACGGCATCGGCCGGGGCGCGCGCCCCGGCCGATCTTCGTCCATCCAGCCCCGTGCACCCGGGGGCGGCGCCCTTGCGTCCGCAATGGGTTCGCCCCGATATGAGGAGGTGCGCATTCTGCACGCTCATCGATTGCCGCGCGCCGCTGACTCACCAGTCGCGCGGCCGATTCTCTCCCTACCGGACGGATCCATGGCCGACGAGGCGCAATCGCTCACCCGCGGGTTCTTCTCCGGGTCGATCGACGACTCCATCCTCTTCCCCTACCCGCGCATCACCGAAGACGAGGACGCGCGGGTCTCCGCCTTCCTCGCCGAGGTGATGGGGTACCTGGAGCGCGAACTGGACCGCGACTGGGTGGACGAGAACGAGCAGGTGCCCGCGCACGTGATCGCCGAGCTGGCGCGGATGGGGCTGTTCGGCATCGCCATCCCCGCCGAGTACGGGGGGATGGGGCTCAGCCAGAGCGCATACTGCCGCGTGTTCGAAGCGATCACCGGCTACGACGTGGGGCTGGGGATCATCCTGGGCGTGCACCTTTCCATCGGCACCAAGGGGATCGTGCTGGCGGGGACGGAAGCGCAGAAGCGCGCCTACCTCCCGAAGGCGGCCACCGGAGAGTGGTTCGCCTCGTTCGCGCTGACCGAGCCCAGCGCCGGGAGCGACGCGCAGGGAATCGAGAGCCGCGCCGAGCCCAGCGCCGACGGGAGCCACTGGGTGCTGAACGGCGACAAGATCTGGATCGGGAACGGCTCGTTCAGCGAGATCGTCGTCACCTTCGCGCAGACGCCGGTGGAGCGCGAGGGGAAGACGGTGGACCGCGTGACCGCGTTCATCCTCCGCCCCGACATGCCCGGGTTCGAGCGTGGCGCCCCGCTGCGCAAGATGGGCGCGCGCGGCAGCAACCAGACCGAGCTGCACTTCCGCGACGTGCGGGTGCCGCGCGAGAACGTGCTGGGCGAGGTGGGCGGCGGGTTCAAGCTGGCCATGCGCATCCTGAACTCGGGGCGGCAGGGGCTGTCGGCCGGCGCGGCGGGTGGGGTGAAGCGGTGCCTGCAGATGGCGTCGCGCTACGCGGCCGGGCGGCGGCAGTTCGGGCGGCCGATCGCCGAGTTCGAGCTGATCCAGGGGAAGCTGGCGGCGATGGCGGCCGACGCGTACACGGCCGAGAGCGTGGCCTACTTCACCACCGGGCTGGCCGACCGCGGCGACGTGGACTATGCGCTGGAGAGCGCGGCCGCCAAGGTGTGGAACAGCGAGGCGCTGGACCGCGCCGTGGACGAGGCGGTGCAGATCGCCGGCGGGCGCGGCTTCGTGAAGGGGTACCCGTACGAGCGGATGTACCGCGACGCCCGGATCACCCGGATCTTCGAGGGGACCAACGAGGTGCTGCGCCTGTTCGTGGGGCTCTCGGGGGTCCAGGGGCCGGGCGAGTACCTGCGCCGGATCGGCGAGGCGCTGAAGCACCCGATCGAGGGGCTGGGGCTGCTGGGCGAGTTCGCCACCGGCCGGGTGCGGCTGGCGCTGGGCCGTGGCGAGCCCAGCGTGGACAGCGACGTGCACCCGGCGCTGCGCCGCCACTTCGACTACCTGGCCGACCACACCCGCGACCTGCGCGCCGCCACCGAGCGGGTGATCCGCACGCACGGCGCCAAGGTGGTGGAGCGGCAGTTCGTGGTGGCGCGCCTGGCCGACATGGCCATCGAGGTGTACGTGCGCGCCGCCACCCTCAGCCGCACGCAGGCGCTGCTGGAGGCGCACGAGCGCGGGGAAGGCACGGCGCCGCCGCTCACCAGCACCCCGATGCCGCTGGACGAGGCCTCGGTCGCACGCCTGCTGCGCCTGTGCGACCTGGCCTGCCAGCGCTCGGGCCTGCGCTTCCGCGCCGCGCGCGTGGCGCTCAACGACGACCGCGACACGCTCCTGCGCGAGGTGGCGGCCGACGTGCTGGGGGAGGTGGCGGGGGAGGCGCCACCCGGGTGACAGGACTCTGCACCGCGCCGGCGGAAGGGCTGCCGCTGTTCCGGACCGGGTTCCTTCGCACGGAATCTGGTTGAGGTGAAATTCTCAACCTTCACGCAATCAGCAGTTTAGCCGCGTCGCATAAGGCGCACCCGCACCGGACGGTTGCACGACTGCGTGAGGGATGCGCGCCCGGAGGGCCGGGAACGCGGCGGCCGGCCGCACCGTCACGTCGGGCCGAGACGAACGCCCGGCCGGCCGCCGTGGGCCCGGCGCGGTTGGCAACGGCGGTATCGTTGCCTACCGCGCGCGCAGCCCGGTTCGGCGCTCCAGCGCCGAACACGCCCAGACCGCAGTTCGCTTTCGACCGGCCGGTCTCGGCTCGAATCCCCCGTTGGTTCGACGGCTCGATCGCCATCTGGCGCGCGCCACCGCGGCGGCTGAAGATTGCCGCGTACGCTTCGTGCGATGGAGCGCGGCACTCGCCACACGGGCGGAAACAGAGCTGACCTACCGAAGAGCAGAAGACGGGGCGGAGCATGAAGATCGCGGTGCTGATGGGGGGGACGAGTGCCGAGCGCGAGGTGTCGCTGGCGAGCGGGCTGGGGATCGTGAAGGCGCTGCGCGAGCGCGGCCACCAGGTGTGGGCCGTGGACACCGCCCGCGGCTACGTGCCCGAGGGCGACGAGAGCGGGATGCTTCCCGGCGGCGTGGCCGCCGCGCCCCCCGACGAGACCAGCGGGATCCCGCTGATCGAGCTGGGGAACGTGTCGCAGCTCCGCGAGGCCGACGTGGCCTTCCTGGCGCTGCACGGCGGCGCGGGGGAAGACGGCACCGTGCAGGCGCTGCTGGAGCTGATGGGGGTGCGCTACACCGGCAGCGGCCCGCTGGGCTCCGGCATCGCCATGGACAAGGACGTGAGCAAGCGCCTCTTCCGCGACGCGCAGGTGCCCACGCTCCCCTGGCGCGTGGCGCGCGCGCCCTCGTTCGCCTACGACCCCGACACCATCGAAGACCTGATCCACTACCCCTGCATCGTGAAGCCCTCGCGGCAGGGGAGCAGCGTGGGGATCCACGTGGTGACCGACGCGGCCCAGCTGGCCGAGAAGGTGGCCGACGCCGGGAAGTACGACAGCGAGGTGATGATCGAGCGCTACGCCAAGGGGCGCGAGCTGACGGTGGGGATCCTGGGCGACCAGGCGCTGCCCCCGGTGGAGATCCGCCCCAAGAAGGGGATCTACGACTACCACAGCAAGTACACGCCGGGGATGACGGAGTACTTCTGCCCCGCGCCGCTCGAGGAGGAGACGGTGGCGCTGATGCAGGCGTACGCGCTGCGCGCCTTCCGCGTGCTGAAGCTGCGGGGGTACGCGCGGATCGACTTCATCCTGGCCAAGGAGCAGCTCTTCTGCCTCGAAGCCAACACCCTGCCGGGGATGACGGCCACCTCGCTCCTCCCCAAGGCCGCCGCCGCCATGGGGATCGACTACCCCGAGCTCTGCGACCGGATCGTGAAGCTGGCCACGGGGTGAGGCCGGGGGGGTGGACCGCGAGGGGGGCACGGGTGTACCGTTGATTCGGCCCCCTCGCGCGCAGTGCGTGCAGCTCTGACATCTCTTCGCTAGACATGGCATATAGGGACTCATACGGGCCCGAGTTCACCGGGCCCCGCCTCACCCCCTGGGTCAAGCGCCTGCTGATCGGCCTGACGGCGGCCTTCGTGGCGCTGTTCGTGACCGACGACCTGCTGCGGCAGGGGCTGTCGCAGCACCTGGTGTTCGCGCCGGGTGCGTTCCTGCGCCAGCCCTGGTCGCTGCTGACCTTCCCGTTCGTGGAGCGGCAGCCGTTCACGCTGCTGTTCATCCTGCTCACGGTGTTCTTCTTCGGCGGGCCGCTGGAGGAGCGGTGGGGGGCGCGCGGGTTCTTGCGCTTCCTGGCGGTGTCGGCGCTGGGCGGGGCGTTGCTGGCGGTGGTGCTGGGGGTGATCTGGCCGCGGATGATGGCGATGCCGCTGTGGGGCTTCGAGGGCGCGGTGTACGGGATGCTGCTGGCCTTCGCGCTCTACTGGCCCGAGATGGAGATCCGCATCTGGGGGATCTTCCCGGTCAAGGCCAAGTGGCTGGCGCTGGCCTCTGCGGCGATCGGCTTCATCATCTCGGTGCAGTCGGGGGGGATGGGGCTGGCGCACCTGGGCGCGTTCGGCACCGCCTTCGCGTTCCTGAAGAGCCCGTGGGCGCCGCGCGCCTGGGGTGAGACGCCGCCCCCGCGCAAGACGCAGCGCAAGCCGCAGACGAAGGCCGTGGTGCCCTGGGCCGCCAAGAAGGAGGCCGCCCCCACGCCCGCCCCGCGCCCGGCCGCCGCGGCCGGCGCCCGCCGCAGCGTGCGCGCCGAGAGCGACCTGCTCGACGACGTGGACCGCATCCTCGACAAGATCAGCGCGCAGGGCCTGTCGAGCCTCACCGAGGACGAGCGCAAGCGCCTGGACGAGGTGAGCCGGCGCTACCGGACGAACTGAGGGGACAGGGGACAGGGGACAGCGGGAAAGTGCGAGGGGCGCCGTGGCGGCG
>DASWMA010000567.1:0-12465 GCA_036399995.1 Longimicrobium sp.
CGGTCCAGGCATGGCGCACCCTCACGCAGGGGGATCGTCATCCAGCACCGCTCTCCATCATAAAGCCTAAACACTCTGTCCGGTACTCTGGACTGATATGCAAACCGCTCTAAACTGGAGTGCGGGCGCGCGGAAGCCGGACGTGCGAAGGGCGGCACCCGCGCCGGGTGCCGCCCTTCATCTCATCCGCTCGATCCGGTTGGAGCCGTGTCTCAGCGGCACTCGCCAGAGGAGAGCGACTTCCAGCTGCTGCTGCTGCCCAGGCTGGCGCTGGTGTAGCGGAAGCTGGGCGAGTAGCGCGCCTGGATGGCACCGACCTTCTGCCTCACGGTGAACTGCGACGTGTTGTGGTACGCGCGCGCCTGCATGGCGCCGCACCCGGGGTTCAGCCGCATCCCGCCGCTCATCAGCCCCGGCGAGCACCCCGCCGTGCCGGCCGCCGCCACAGCCACCGCCAGCCATCTGCCCATCCCGCGCATTTTGCTCTCCCGGTTCCAGGTTCGCCACCGCGCACGCGCGCGTCAGAGAACAACGCGCGGGCCCTTCCACATCTTACACGCATCAGCGATGCCGGGCGAGAGTCGTATTTACGAATCCCCATCCGCGATCGACTTCCTGCCACCGCTCCATGTGCCGGTGACGAGAACGGGGGACGGCTTGTGCCGCCCCCCCGTTTCAGTTAAACCTAGGCGTTGCCGTCAGGCAATCACGGCCCGGCGCTCACCCGCTATTTGATTGCCTAAATCCAGAGCGGCGCACAGAAGCACCTTCACATTCTCACGGCAGTGAGCAAACCGGAGCTTCTGTAGAACCTCTTGCCCGTGGACGACCATTAGATTCGCAATCAACGCATTACAGAACGACGTATTGGCATTCCGCACGCCGGCAAAGTCCAGCACGATTAAGTCAGTGATGCCAACGTACGGGTCAATCCGGGCTTCGCGGAATTGCGCTGCAGCATCCCCGTCCGCGCAGAGGCTACCGAACTCCGCACCGATGTCGAAGGTCAGGGTCATTGGAATAATCCTGAGTAGGTGGCTGGCTCGGGGGTCACATCGAACTGCCGCTTTGCTTCAGCGAGCAAGCGGCTATACCTACCAGCTTCTTCCCGGGTAACAGCTAGCGCACAGAACGTGCCCTGGAACCCGCAACGACCAGCTATTGAGCCGTCCCTAGAGAGACTATAATAGCCATTACCGGACAGCACAAGGAAATCTCCGCGCGCTTTCTCGGAAAGCTCCCGCAGAAACGTCAACCCCATCCCGCGATTAACTGCTGTACCCGGAACTGTTTCGAGATGTTCCTTTCCGGATACTCTTGGCTTCAAAGCCACCCTGACTGCATCTAGGTCGCTGGAAGCAGTTCGCTCAAACGGCGATCCCTTCAGGCTGTCACGAATGCCGATCCCGAGGTCGGCAATTCCGATTCGGACTAGGTCGGCAGAGGGATAGTATTGGGCTGCGAGGTATCCAGTGGAGCGGGAATGCTGGAGCACGTTGTTGCCCAACTCGGAGATTGCGAACTCCACATACCCCCATGCTCCTATCTCTCCCGTCTCCCAACCGTCCACATCATCGTCTGGGAAGAAGCAACTCGCGACGTCTCCAGCTAAGTCGGTGACGCTCCGCGGAGCTCCGTGCGCGATCTTCTTGATCTCCACGAAGCGATTACCCGGCGCGTGGCGCTGGAAGCTCTCCGTGAGTGGAATTCCTCACTGCTTGAAAAGTCCATGCGCTGTAGGTAACCGGCGGCCGCGCAACTCTTGAAGTTTCTGAACTGAACGTTCTTCCCGGACGTATGCCAATGGCGCACTTTAGTGAGAAGTGCGACCGTAGCTCCAGGGATTAGAAAGCGAACCTTTTGGAAATCGATGATGATTTGTTCTTCGTTGTTTGCCATCCCAAGCTGTTCAATGAACCGTACCAAATTGCTTTCCAGAACCGACGCGGGAAGCTCAACGACTCGCATGTTGGGAGACGCAGGTCCATAGTGTCCTAGATTCAGCGGGGGACAGCAATCGCTGTCCCCCGCTCCGTTCTGCATTCCTTGGGCGGCCCGTCTAGCACTCACCTCACCGTTCGGCTTGTCGACAACCAGCTTGAAGGGCGAGAACGCGGACCGACATAACGCGTCAGTTGCGGCCGGCGGCGCGCTGCGCGGCCATGCGCAGGGCCGCCGGCACGTTCACCACGCCGCCCGCGATGGACAGCTCCGAGAAGGAGCGCCGCTGCCCCTCGCTGCCGGGGAGCGCCACCTGGGTGGAGTACTTGGTGGCCGACTGCACGATGATCTCCTTCACGTCGGCCGCGGTCAGGCTCGGATAGTAGGCCATCAGCAGCGCGGCCACGCCGGTCACCACGGGCGCCGCCATGCTGGTGCCCTGCAGCCGGCGGTACTCGCCGCCCGGCACGGTGCTCCAGATGCTCTCGCCGGGGGCGAACACGTCCACCCCGGTGCGGCTGTAGTTGCTGAACGACGCGGCCAGGTCGGTGGCCGCCGGGGCCGAAGCGCCCACCTCGATCCAGTTGCGCGCGCCGCCGCCGCCCGCGAAGGCGCGGGTGGGGTAGCTGGGCGACGTGCCCAGGTCGGCGCCCTCGTTGCCGGCCGCGTGCACCAGCAGCACCCCCTTGCTCTCGGCGTAGCGCACGGCGGCGTCCACCGCCTCCTTCTGCGGCGAGTGCGCCTTGCCGAAGCTCATATTGATCACCTGCGCCCCGTTGTCGGCGGCGTAGCGGATGGCGTTGGCCACGTCCTTGTCGCGCTCGTCGCCGTCGGGCACCGTGCGCAGGATCATCAGCTTGACCGTGGCGCCGGCCACGCCGTCGAGCCCCACGTTGTTCCCCCGCACCGCGCCGATGATGCCGGCCACGTGCGTGCCGTGCGTGGCGTCGGGGCCCTTGACCTCGTTGTTGCCGTAGCCGCGCTCGTTGACGTTGGTGGTGTCGTCGCCCACGATGGTGCGCGGGTTGAACGACGGGTTCAGCCCGTACTCCAGGCGCCCCTCGGCGTCGGCGCGGGCCTCGGCCAGCACCTCGGGGGTCAGCCCGCCGGCGGCCGCGCGCAGGAAGGTGGCGCGCGCCTGCTGCACGTCGGCATTCGCGCTCTGCAGCGCCTGCACCCGCTCCACCGTCACCGGGTCGCCGTTCAGCGCCGCCTTCAGCACGTCCACCAGCTGCTGCATGCGCGGCTGGATCTGCTTGATCTGCGACAGCTCCTCGGCGGCGCGGGCGCGGTCGGCGTCGAGCTTGCGCTTGACCTCCTGGAACAGGTCGTAATCGCGGCGGTCGGCGGCCGAGAGCGTGGCCGGGTTGGCCGACTCGTACCTGGCCCGCAGCCGCGCGTAGATGCGCACCGACTCGTAGGTGTCGCGCGACACGTCGCGCCCGTCGCGCCCGCCGATGAAGTCCCAGCCGTGGATGTCGTCCACGTAGCCGTTGTTGTCGTCGTCACGCCCGTTGCCGGCCACCTCGCGGGGGTTGGTCCACACGTTGGCGGCCAGGTCGGGGTGGGCGATGTCCACGCCCGAGTCGATGATGGCCACGGTCACGGTGCGCGCGGGGCGGCGGCCGGCCAGCAGCTCGGTGTATGCGCGCGCCAGGCCGATGCCGGGCAGGCGGTCTTTCTCGGGGTCGAGCTGCCACCAGTTCTGCGGCGGCTCCACCGAGGTGGCGTCCTGCGGGACCTCCTGCGCGGCCAGCGGCAGCGCGGGCGCCACGGCAAATGCCAGCGCGGGAAGCAGGAGGAGGCGAAGGGGCTTCATCGGGTAACGAGAGGTTGAAGAAATGCCGCCACGCGGGCTCGCGGGGCGGCATGCTGAATACAGCACAGGGCGTGCAAGGGTTCCGGCAGGATGCGACGATCCCGCGCCGTTCGTCACACGATCGGCACGACTCGTCCTCTCGGGCAACGCGGACGGTTCTCCGGCCGGTTGAGACCGGCCGCTGAAAGCTCGGGAAGCCTGCCTTCGCGGAGTGCTCGCCGGCCACCGCTTCGCCCGATGCGGAGGCCGCACCCGCTCAAGCCGGTTCGATCCAGTAGATCTGCTTGTGGTGGCGCGACTCGAACTCCACCTGCCGCAGCGCGGCGGCCTCGCGCGTGGCGAACGTCTCCACCCGCACGCGGTTGCCGTTGTCGTCCTGCCGCCAGAGCACCCACGCCCGATTCGCACCGGCCTCAGCGACGTTGCCCGACGATTCTGTCAGCATGAAGCACCACGGCTGGAATCTCCCCGCCTGCCACGAGCTGAAGATACTTGCTCACCTCGGGTGTGCGAAGCACCTCCATCGCCAGCTCTTGCGAATCCTCGGACATCGTGGTGAGATCGACAGGATCCGCCGATTCGCGCGATCGACCCGAAGGAGCACGTACTGGTGTGGCATCAGCCCGGTCGCGAATACACCGGGTACCCAGGTGAGGTACAGGCAATCGCTCGGCTCGTCGTAGGAAATCTCCGGCTCGGCCATCTTCGGATCGCAGGTGCGGCGGGTAGTCGTTCATCGCGGGTGAAAGCACGGACTGATCGAACATCACCCATTCCCAGAAAGCCGCAAGCCTGCCTACAGCCGCGCCGCTCCTGCCACGCCACCGCCACCAGCATTCCGTGTAGCCCCGGCGCCCAAGTACCGCTGCGAGAAAACGCGGGCGAAGCTGAAGCCCGCCACCTGCCAGAACCACACGCTGGTCACCAGGAACCCCAACCCGAACGCCAGCAGCCCCAAAAAGGACAGCGCCAGCGCAGCCAGGGCGATCGCCCACGCCTGCCAGTACGCCGCGCCGCCCTGCAGTGCCCGGCTCAGCGCGCGCACGGGATTGTAGATCTCCGCCGCGTCGAACTCGCGGCAGTAGTGTGTCATGTAGCCGGGGATGGCGATCGTGGCCAGCACCACCAGCGCTACGCCGGCACCCGTCGCCAGCGCGCTTCCCGCCCGATAGCCGGCGCCGGCCAGCACCAGCCCCGGCGCGTAGTAGTACAGCATCCCGCAAAAGGTGATCAGGCCGTGCTTGAGCAGCTCGGGCCAGTTCCGCCACGCGGGCCACGCCGGCTGCCCGTGCAGCATCCGGTGCACGAACATCACGCGGTGCCCCATGTTCAGCAGCCAGCCGACGACCGGGATCAGCAGGAGCGCCGCGCCGATCACCACCTCGCGCCTGCTCTCGCGGCTCTGCAGCGGGAACGCGAACGAGGTGCGCAGGTCCAGCGGCGTCTGCAAATCGATGATCATGAGGCCGGGTGAGATTCCAGTGGGTTGAAGCCTATCGCGGTTCGTGAGGCTTCGTGCAGTCGCAGCCGTGGCTTGGGCCGCCCGGCGCGATCGGCGGACGGCGCTCGTCAGCCCTCGTGCGCCGCGGTGCCATCCTCCTTCAGCAGCTGGTACACGCCGGTGGGGTACAGCGGCGGGCCGCCCGGCGCGAAGTGCTCCAGCGGCATCCACCGCGCCAGCCACTCCGTGCCGTCCGACTCGGTCCAGCGCAGCTCGTCGCGGTCGTAGAGCCCGGCATCGGCGAACCGGCCGACGAACACGAAGACGATCTCGTGCCCGGGCCGGCCCTCGTAGGTGAAGATGTTCTCCAGCACGCCCAGCAGCCGCACCTGGGCCAGCTCGGCGCCCAGCTCCTCCATCATCTCGCGCCGCACTGCATCCGCCGCCAGCTCGCCGAACTCCACGCCGCCGCCCAGCGGGCCGTAGTAGGTCTCGCCCTTCACCGAGTCTGCCGCGGGGCTGACCAGGATCTCGGCGCCGCGGCGAACCACGCAGACGGCCTTGGGGCGGATGGCAGGACTCGTCATCAGTGGCGAGCTTCGGGGATGCAGGGAGAGGTAAACTGCGACTGCGTTCGAGATGGTTCTACCGCGGCCGGCGGCCGCGGCGGGTGGGGACGGTCGGGGCGGGCGGCGTCGGGCGCGGCTTCGGCATCGGGACGCGGGCGAGCGACGGCGGGCCCAGGCGGATGTCGGTGGCCGGGAACGGGACCCAGCGCGACAGGAAGATCGCCGTCAGCTCGCGCCAGTGGTTGGGCATCCCGTGGATCGGCTGCTCATCGTACGGGCGCCCGGTGGCCAGGGTCACGTGCGGCACGCGCGGCAGCAGGCGCAGCACCGCGATCTCCATCCCCGTGGCCGCGTCGGTGTCGGGGAGATAGACGTGGCCGGGGTCGTTGGAGTCGGCGCCGTAGCTCTCGACCCCCACCAGCGCCGCCACCTGGTGGAAGACGGGCATGTCGCGCGGCGCCACGTCGTAGTCGGCCGCGCGGCCGGCGGGGCGGCCGTTGCGGTCCACCCGGTTGTGCCACGACGTCAGGGTCGTCGTCGCCACGAAGCCCGGGCGTGAGCGGCCCTGCTGGAAGATGAACGCCTGCCGCTCGGGCGAGCGCCACGTCTCCCTGCGCCGGGCGCGGACGCCGCGGGCGGCCAGCTCACGCTCGAAGCGCATCAGCCGCGTGGCGAAGATCGGGTCGAGCAGCTCCATCTGCCGGTGCGCCGCGCCCGACTGCGGGCCGTAGCGGGTGCGCAGCACGCGCCACTCCCACTGCTCGTAGCTTTCACCCAGCGCGGGGTGCGGCATCCCCGGCACGCCCACCACGTGCGTCCCCGGCTGCGGCGTCATCGGCTGGTAGACGGGAACGTCGAGGTACGACAGGAGCCCGAAGCGCCCCGGCCCCCGCGCGCCGTAGCGGCAGCGCAGCTCGCCCGGCGTGGGGTTGCGCCCCAGCCGCGTGATGTCGCGGATGGTGCACCCGTCCGCCGCCGCGCCCGCGGTGGCGGGCGGCACCGTCCCCGGCGGGCGCGTCACCGCCGCGGCGGCGGGCGTGGGTGGGGGCGTGACCGGGCGCCCCGCCAGCGGCGGCTGTGCGGGTGCGGTGGCCGGACGCCCCAGGAGCGGCGGCTGCGCGGGTGCGGCGGCCGGCCTCTGCGCGGCGAGCGGCGCGGCGCAGAGCAGCGGAATCGCGACGGCGAGGAGAACGGGCTTCACTCGGAACTTCGGTGCGGCAGCGGCGATCAGGTGGTGTGGCGGGTTGATACTCGTGTGGTGCCGTGGATGTGCCGCCCGGCGGGCCCTCATCCTCCCGGCCCCCTTCTCCCGGACCGCAGGAGAAGGGGGAGAACCGCGCCTGGTGGACGATCTCGCGCCCTCGCGCCTACATCAGCGACTGGACGAAGCCGCCGTCCACCTGCAGGGTGACGCCGGTGACGTAGCTCGCGCGGTCGGAGGCGAGGAACGCGACCGCGGCGGCCAGTTCCTCGGGCTCGCCCATGCGGCCGGCGGGGATGCGGCCGCTCATCTCCTTCAGCACGTCGTCGGCGTTGCGCTCTTCGTTGCGGGCGCGCTCCATCGCCAGCTCTTCCACGCGCCCGGTGCGCATGTAGCCGGGCGCCACCACGTTGCACAGCACGCCGAACGGCGCCATCTCCGTCGCCATCGTCTTCACGAAGCCCACCACGCCGGCCCGCGCGGTGTTGCTCAAGATCAGCCCCGGCAGCGGCTGCTTGACCGTGACGGAGGTGATGGCGATGAAGCGCCCCCAGCGCCGCGCCTTCATGTAGGGCGCCACCTCCTGCGCCAGGCGGATGGTGCTGAGCAGGTTCAGCTCGATGGCGCGCTCGAACTCGGCCGCGCCGGTGTTCTCGAAGCGCGTGCCGGGCGGCCCGCCGGCGTTGGCCACCGCGATCTCCACCGCCCCCCAGCGCTCCACCGTCTGGTCCACCAGCGCGCGGATCTCCTCCGGCCGCGTCATGTCCGCCGGGATGGCGAGCACCTGGGCGCCGGTGTCGCGGCGGATCTCCTCGGCGGCGGCGCGCAGGCGCGCCTCGTTGCGCGCGCTGATCACCACGCGCGCTTTTTCGCGCGCCAGCTCGCGCGCCACCGCCTTCCCCAGCCCCATGCTGCCGCCGGTGACGATGGCGACGCGGTCCTTGATCCCCAGGTCCATACCGTACCGTCCGTGCTCGCTGGTGGACGAAGCACCCCATGCGTTCGAAGCTACGTTCGTCGCCTGCGCTCTGCCAGAACGGGTGCGGCGCGATCCCGCCGCATCGCGCCCTCTCCGGCCCGCTCAGGCGGTCCACCTCTCCCGTACCGGGAGAGGTTGTGGGGGCCACGCCCCGGCGCTCCGGAAACTCCTCTGCTCCCCAGGCTGCAGGTCACACCCTCGCTCGCCTGCCACCCTCTCCCGGTACGGGAGAGGGTCGCGCTCTAAGGCGCGGGGAGAGGGCGCACCGTGGAGGGAACGCTCCGATACCTCCCGTACCTACGTACCTACGTACCTCCGTACCTCCGTACCTCCGTACCTCCGTACCTCCGTACCTCCGTACCTCCGTACCTCCGCACCTCCGCACCTCCGCACCTCCTCACCTCCGCACCTCCGCACCATCCCTTGACTTCCCCCACCCCGCGTCGGACAATATGCATCAACCATTTACCCCGGCCTTCCCTCCGCCCCACCGCCCTAGCCCCATGATCACACCCGCGGCCCGTCCACCTTTCCAGCGCCGCGTTCGACGTGCGTCCCGCGTCTTCGCCGGAGTGCCGCGCGCGTGAGGGGACGTCTTTCCACGCTCCCCGATCCGCGGCGGCTGCTGTCGTGGCTGTACCTGGGGCGCTCCGCGCTGGCGGCGGGGATCTTCGTGGCCGCGGTGTGGGCGTGGCAGGACGCGCCGCCGCAGACCACGCTGGCCGCCACCCTGATGCTGGTGGGCACCTTCGCCTTCAGCGCCGTGTCGGCGTGGTGGACGCACCTGCGCCGCAGTGCCGCAGGGCGCAGCTTCCTGTACTTCCAGGTGGTGTTCGACGCGTTGCTGGTGACCGCCTGCGTGCACATGACCGGCGGCAAGCTCAGCAGCTTCGCGCCGTTGTACGTGCTGGTGATCGTGGAGGCGGCGGTGCTCCTCCCCATCGTGGGGGGGATCCTGATCGGCGTGCTGGTCAGCATCCTCTACACGGCCGACGTGGTGTGGAGCGCCCACGCCCTCGACGCCACCGTGATCCTGCAGGGCGCGCTGTTCACCACCGTGGCGCTGGTGACCGGCTACCTGGGCGACCGCCTGCGCCAGACCGGCGCCGTGCTGGGGCAGGTGGAGACCGAGCTGCGCCAGCTGCGGCTCTCCACCGACGACGTGCTGGCCAGCATCGCCACGGGGATCCTCACCGTGGACGGCGAGGGGCGGCTCGCCTTCCTGAACCAGGCCGGCGCCGAGCTGCTGTCGATGGAGCCCGCCCACTGGCTGGGCCGCCCGGCGCTCGACGAGCTGGACCGCCGGGTGCTGGGGCTGGGCCGCGTGATCCGCGAAACGGTGGAGCGGCGCGAGCCGGTGCGCCGCTTCGAGACCGGCGAGCAGGGCGACGGCACCGTGTTCGGCGTGAGCACCACGCTGGTCGACGAGACCGAGCGGCCCAGCGTGACCGCCGTCTTCCAGGACATCACCGAGCGCAAGCGGCTCGACGCCCTGCGCCGCCGCGCCGAGCGGCTGGAGGCGGTGGCCGAGCTCAGCGCCTCGCTGGCGCACGAGATCAAGAACCCGCTGGCCTCCATCCGCAGCGCCACCGAGCAGCTGGCGCTCGACGGGATGGACCCGGAAGACCGCACCGTGCTGCGCGAGCTGGTGGTGCGCGAAAGCGACCGGCTCTCGCGCCTGCTGACGGAATTCCTCGACTTCGCCCGCGTGCGCGTCCGGTCGCCCGAGCCGCTGCACGTGGGGGGGATGATCAAGGTGGCGCTCGACGTGGTGCGCGCCCACCCGCACGCCGAGGGGCGCGAGCTGCGCTTCGAGGTGGACGTCAGTGCCGCCGGCGCGGTGGTGATGGGGGATGAGGACCTGCTGCACCGCGCCGTGCTGAACCTGGCGCTGAACGCGGTGCAGTGGGCGGGGGCGGGCGGAACCGCCGAGGTGGCGCTCGACGTGGTGGAGAGCGAGATTCTTTCACCCGCGCTCGAGTACACCCGCGCGGTGCGCATCCGGGTGAGCGACACCGGCCCCGGCGTGCCCGAGGAAGACCGCGAGCACGTGTTCGACCCCTTCTTCACCCTGCGCCCGGGGGGAACCGGGCTGGGGCTGGCGCTGGTGCAGCGCGCCGCCGAGGCGCATGCCGGCGCCGTGTTCGTGGACGAGCCGGGCCCGGGCTGGGGCTCCACCTTCACCCTGTACCTCCCCGAGACCGAGGAGAACGGCCACGGGGAGGAGACACCGCACCGCGAAGAAGAAGCCGAACCGTGAGCGAGCCCCGAATCCTGATCGTAGACGACGAGACCGCCATCCTCGACACCCTGCGCATCCTGCTCAAGCGCGAGGGGTTCCAGGTGGAGACGGCCGTGGGCGGGCAGCAGGGGATCGACCGGATGAACGAGCAGCGCCCCGACGTGGTGCTCACCGACGTGCGCATGCCGGGGGTGGGCGGGCTGGAGGTGCTGCTGGCGGCGCGCGAGCTCGACGTGTCGCTCCCGGTGATCCTGATGACCGCGCAGGCGTCGCTGCAGACCGCCATCCGCGCGGTCAACGAGGGCGCCTACTACTACATCCAGAAGCCGTTCGCCAACGACGAGCTGGTGGCCATCGTGCGGCGCGCGGCCGAGAGCCGGCAGCTCAAGCGCGAGAACCAGCAGCTGCGCACCGAGATCCGCCGCCGCGACCGGGGCGACGCGGTGCGCCCGATCGGCCGGGGGAAGAGCTTCGTCGACGTGCTGAAGCTGGCCGAGACGGTGGCGCCCACCGACAGCACCGTGCTGATCTCGGGCGAGAGCGGCACCGGCAAGGAGGTGCTGGCGCGCTACATCCACGAGCTGTCGGTGCGGGCCGACGGGCCGTTCGTCTCCATCAACTGCGGCGCCCTTCCCGAGAACCTGCTGGAGAGCGAGCTGTTCGGGCACGTGCGGGGGTCGTTCACCGGCGCGGTGCGCGACAAGCAGGGGCTGTTCGTGGCGGCCCGGGCGGGCACCTTCTTCCTCGACGAGGTGGGCGAGATGTCGCCCGCCACGCAGGTCAAGCTGCTGCGCGTGCTGCAGGAGCGCGAGGTGATCCCGGTGGGCGCCACCGAGGCGATCCCCGTGGACGTGCGCATCGTGGCGGCCACCAACCGCGACCTCGACGAGGAGATCCGCAGGGGCGGCTTCCGCAGCGACCTGTTCTACCGCCTGAACGTGATCACGCTGCACCTGCCCCCGCTCAAGGAGCGCGCCGAAGACGTGCCGCTGCTGGCCGAGCACTTCCTCAACCGCTTCAACGCCACCCGCGGCCGCGAGCTGCGGCTGACGCCCGAGACCATGGCGGTGCTGCAGGGCTACGACTGGCCCGGCAACGTGCGCGAGCTGGAGAACGCGCTGGAGCGCGCCGCGGTGATGACGCCGGGAACCGAGATCGTGCCGGCCGCGCTCCCGGCGCGCATCATCGAGCGGGCGCCGCAGCCGCTGGTGGCCGCCAGCCTGCCGCCCAACCCCACGCTGGAGATCATCGAGCGGGCGTACATCCACTGGGTGCTGCAGAGCGAGAGCGGCAACAAGACCCGCGCCGCCGAGGTCCTCGGCATCGACCCGTCGACCCTCTACCGCAAGCTCCTCCGCTACGGCATGGAGACCGCGGGGTAATCTCGCAGTCGAGCTTTCGCACCTTCGCACTTTCGCACTGCGTTTTTGGGCGTGTCCCTCCGCTGCGCTCCGGGCCGGGCTGCGCGCGCGGTAGGCAACGATACCGCCGTTGCCAACCGCGCCGGGCCTGCTCCGGGCAAACCGCCGCCCTCCGCAGTCCCGGCCCTCCGGGCGCGCATCCCTCACGCGTCCAGTCGATCCCTCACCCGCTCGCACGATGCACCGGCTGCTGATCCTCTGCGTCCTCGGGCTGCTCGGCTGCAGGGCCGCCGCTTCCCAGCCCCAGACCACCCTCCCGAACCCCGTCGACGTCTCGGCCGACGACTGCACGAACACCAACGTGGTGTGGAACAGGCCGCCCGCGGAGTTCAGCGACGACAGCCCGGGTATCGCGTTCATCAGCGACGGCTGCTTCGGCGGCCGCATCTTTCTCGGCATCCATGGGACCAGACGCGAGCTGGAGCGGGCCGAGAACGTCCCCCTGGGCACCGGTGGGGAGTACTCCGACGGCGAGTACCGGGTGCTGATCCAGCGCGGACGAACGTTGTTTCGCCACGAATGGGAGTGCGGCGCGGACGATCCCTGCCAGCCAGGGAGCCCGGTCGTCGACGCGGCGTACGAAGCACGGGTCCGCATCTGGTCGAAGAGCGGCTCGTGGGCCGTCACGGGCACGCTGCGCGAGTACCCGGAGAACTGAGCGGCCTTTGGAGTGACGGCAGCCGGCGTGTGGCGAAGCCTCGGCAACCCCAAAACGAACCAGCGGGATCGGCAGCTCTCTTCCGATCCCGCTGATCCGCCGTCACCCAGAGACTGCCAACGGCAATGTCACACGGAGGGAACGGAGGAAACGGAGGAACTGCGATGAAGTTCTCCGTTTCCTCCGTTCCCTCC
>DASWMA010000568.1:0-12007 GCA_036399995.1 Longimicrobium sp.
GAGGCAGGCGGGCTCGGAGTCGAACGCGAAGTGCGCCACGCCCGACGTCTGGTTGTGGGTGTCGGCGCCCCCGAGCTCCTCCATCGTCACGTCCTCGTGCGTGACGGTCTTCACCACGTTGGGGCCGGTCACGAACATGTAGCTCGTCCCCTGCACCATGTAGATGAAGTCGGTGATCGCCGGGGAGTAGACCGCGCCGCCGGCGCACGGCCCCAGGATGGCGCTCACCTGCGGGATCACGCCGCTCGCCAGCGTGTTGCGCAGGAAGATGTCGGCGTAGCCGCCCAGCGACACCACGCCCTCCTGGATGCGCGCCCCTCCCGAGTCGTTCAGCCCGATCACCGGCGCGCCGTTCTTGAGCGCCAGGTCCATGATCTTCACGATCTTCTCCGCGTGCGCCTCGGAGAGCGAGCCGCCGAACACGGTGAAGTCCTGGCTGAAGACGTAGACCAGGCGGCCGTTGATGGCGCCGTAGCCGGTCACCACGCCGTCGCCCAGGTACTTCTCGTTCTCGAGCCCGAAGCCGGTGGCGCGGTGCACCACGAAACGGTCCAGCTCCACGAAGCTGCCCTCGTCCAGCAGCACGTCGAGCCGCTCGCGCGCGGTCAGCTTGCCGCGCTCGTGCTGCTGCTTGATGCGCTTCTCGCCGCCGCCCAGCTCGGCCTGGCGGCGCAGCTCGTCCAGGTGCTCCAGCTTTTCCCGCATCGCCATCGGGTACGTCCCCGTTCGGATATTCAGTTCGGATCACAGGCTCGTGCAGAGCGCGGCAATCTAACCCGGCGGCGAGCGTACGAAAGTGCGCGGCGACCCGACCACCCGTCCAGATGCGACCAGGGTGCGGCAGCCCGGCGGCCGCCGCACCATGGTGATCGTGTCTCCCTCCGGCGGTGTCATTCCTCGCGCTCGAGCGAAAAAGTCACCGGTAGCACCACTTGCACGCGCACCGGCACGTTCGCCACCGTCCCGGGCCGGAATCGCATCGTCCGTACAACTGCCTCGGCAGCTGGCTCGAAGCCCAGGCGGGTGCCGCCGCTCGCGCGAGCTATTTCGACGCGCCCATCGCGGCCGATCACCGTCCAGACTGTCGCGCCTCCGGTAACTCCCTGTTCGCGGAGCGCGCTGGGATAGTTCTGCACCAGCGCGCGCGCCACCTCGGAGCGGTTCACCAGCTGCGGCTGAACGGTGAGGCGGCCCACGTCGTAGACCGCCGTGGTGTCTACGCTCGCGGGGTCTACGACCTCGGGCTCACTCTCCGGCAGCGGCGCTATCCCTCCGTCGGGCAAGAGCCAGTTGGCGGCGAAGGCGGGCGGATGGAACGGTAAATAATACACGACCCACGCGTTCACCGGCTGTCCGGCACGGCGCGCCGGGTTGAAACGAAGCTTCTCCGCCAGCTGCCGCGCAACGCGGTCCAGTTCCGGGTGCCCGGACGACTGCGCCACCCTGACGGCCGACGGCGTTCCCCGGTCATCCACCGCGATCCAGATACCCACCGTGCCGCGTACGCCGGCATCGCGGAGCGCGGGTGGGTACGCCTCCTCCACCATCCGCCCCGACAAATTCAGCGAATTCGGCCCCTGGTCCACCTGCGATGGCGCGAGCGCCTGCGCCGAGTCTGCCCAAGCGCGCACCTGCTGGGCCGTGGCCCCCTCCACCCAGTCGCGGCCCGGAGCGCGGAAGCGGACTGTGAAGAACGCCCAGACCGGGTGAGGCGTTCCGTTGCGGATGGCCGGGGTGTAACGGAGTTCCCGTGCCACGCGCAGCGCGGCGGCATCGAGCTCCGCGTTCCCGCTCGACTCCGCCACCCGCGGCGCTAGCGCCCGCCCGTGCGCATCCACTACCAGCCGCAGCAGCACCGTTCCACCTACGCCCGCGGTCCGAAGCGCCGGCGGGTAATGCCTCTCCGCCACGCGGTTGATCTCGCTATACTCCGGCGAATACGCCCCGCGGGTGGCATCCGACATCTCCAGCGCGCGAAGAGTGTCGGCCGGATCTGGCACGCGGAGGCTCCCCTGCGCCCGGGCAGCGATCGGGGCGAAAACAGTGATGGACGCAAGCAGAAGCGTGAAACGCGGCGTGCGCGCGAGACTACCGCGCAGCAGCCGCACTGTTTTCATCCTGGCGGAAGAGCGCTTCATTGGGTGGGCTCCTGTGCAGGTATGTGGGAGCGGAGAACTGAAAAATAGAACCAGATCAATGGATGGAACCGCGAATATCCGAGAAATGCTTCACGGACCGCGTGAGAGGAGCATACGGACATTCCCCCTGGTGCCGCAACCACAACAAAAGGGCGCGAAGCACCCGCTCCGCACCCTTTCGCCCACATCCTGATCACCCCGCGCCGCACCTGGCCCGCCGCAAGCTCGCGCGTCAGCCGTTTCGCCCGAAGCGTCCGCTCGCTCCGTCCGCTCATCCGTCGCCGCTAAGGCAATCTCCCGCCCTCAAGGTTGAAGCTCACCGGCATGTCCACGCGTACGCGCACGGGTACGCCGTTCACCATCGCCGGCCGGAAGCGCATCGCCCGCACCACCGCCACCGACGCCTGGCCGAACTCGGGGATCGTCGCGCTCGTCACGCGCGCCGCTTCCACGCGGCCCCGGCGGTCGATCACCGCCTGCACCGTCGCGGATCCGGAGATGCCCTGGTTGCGCAGTGCGTCCGGGTAGTTCCGCAGCAGCGCGCGGACCACCACGTCGCGGTTGTCCAGAACCGGCGGGGTGGTGACGTCGTCACCGTCGTAGACGGCCGCCGTGTCGACGCCGGCGGTGTCCACCACGGCCGCGGGGCTCGTGGCCTGCTGCGAAGCAGCGCCGCTCTGCTGCGCCTGGAGGTTGCCTGCCGCCGCGAGCAGCGCAACTGCAGCAAGAACGAGGTTCGATCTCCGCATGCGAGTTCGGGAAAGGGTGAGGGGATCCGCGCCGCGCGCCGCGGCAGATAAGATAACGGGTTTGTCGGTGAGAGGCCCTCGATTGCGATGGACCGTTTGTTCACCAGGGTCCGGAATCACACGGAAGCTTTTCGGACGCGTCAGGATGGAGGAAGCCGGAGCGATGACAGGCCACCAAGCGTGAACTTTCAATGGATCACCGAGGATACAGACGGTCCCCCGGTCCCGCAACGACGGAAGGACGCGAAGCATCGCTGCGCGCCCTTCGCTCACCCCCGTGCCCTTGCCGCTACGGCGATTCGCCGTCTTCCAGGCTGAAGGTCACCGGCAACGACACGCGGACGCGCACCGGTACGCCGTTCACCTTCGCCGGCCTGAAGCGCATCACCTGCGCCACCTCTACCGACGCCGTGCCGAACTCGGGGACCGTCGCGCTCGTCACCCGCGCCTGTTCCACGCGGCCCCTCCGGTCGATCACCACCTGCACGGTCGTGGATCCGACGATGCCCAGGCCGCGCAGTGCCGCCGGGTAGTTCCGCCCCAGCGCGCGGACCACCATGTCGCGGTTGTCCAGAACCGGCCGCGTGGTGACGTCGTAAAGCTCGTAGACGGCCGCCGTGTCGACGGGGGCGGCGTCCACTGCGGGCGCGGGGCCCGTGGCCTGCTGCGAAGCAGCGCCGCTCGGCTGCGCCTCGAGGTTGCCTGCTACCGCAAGTAGTGCAACTGCTGAAAGCACTGGGTACAGATTTGTGATTTTCACGACATCCCTCGGGTCTGTAGGTTAGCAAAAGGCGCGCTTATTTAGAATCATAATTTATTGGTCACAAAATGCAAGTATGCGGGATTGCGAAAGAGGGGTGGAGAGCAACGCTGCTCTCCACCCCTTCATCGTCCGTCAGACCTCGGACCCGCCGCGGGGATTACTCCTCGGGCGAAGCCTCCTCGTCGGCCGGCGCTTCCTCGGCCGAAGCCTCGGCGGCCGGGGCCTCCTCGGCAGCGGCGGCGGCGGGCGCTTCCTCGGCCGGAGCCTCGGCGGCGGGAGCCTCCTCGGCGGCAGCGGCGGGGGCCTCCTCGGCCGAGTCGGCCTCGGGGGCGGCGGCGGGAGCCTCGGGCTCCGTCGCCTCGCCGGTGTTGCGGAAGATCGGCTCGCCACCCTCGAACTTGGGCACGCGCGTCACTTCCAGCACGATCCGGCGGTTGCCGGCGTCCACCTCGGTCACCCGCATCTCCAGCTCGTCACCCTCGGCGAACACGTCCGCCGGGTTCTGCAGCCCGGTGACGCCCAGCTGCGACACGGGGACGAAGCCCTCCACGTCGTCGCCCAGGTCCACCGCCACGCCCTTGTCCTGCAGGCGGGTGATGCGGCCGTTGATCTCCTGGCCCGCGTGGAACTGCGTGGCCAGGTGCTCCCACGGGTCGTCCTGCGTCTGCTTGAGCCCGAGCGAGATCCGCTTGTTCTCGGCATCCACGGCCAGGATCACCACCTCGACGTCGTCGCCCTTCTTCACCACCTCCGACGGATGCTGGATCCGCTTCGTCCAGCTCATGTCGGAGATGTGCACCAGGCCGTCGATGCCGGGCTCGATCTCCACGAAGGCGCCGAACGAGGTCAGGTTGCGCACCTTCCCCGTGAGGCGCGTGCCCACCGGGTACTTCACCGGCAGCGCGTGCCACGGGTCTTCCTCGATCTGCTTCATGCCCAGGGAGATCTTCTCGCCCTCGGGGTCCACCTTCAGGATCACCGCTTCGATCTCGTCGCCCAGCGACACGATCTTCGACGGGTGCCGGACGTTGCGCGTCCAGCTCATCTCGCTGATGTGGACCAGCCCCTCCACGCCCTTCTCCAGCTCCACGAAGGCGCCGTAGTTGGTGATGGAGACCACCTTGCCGCGGACGCGGGCGCCCACGGGGTACTTCTTCTCGACGTCCTTCCAGGGGTACTCCTGGAGCTGCTTCAGCCCCAGCGACAGGCGCTCGCGCTCCCAGTCGATGTCCAGGACCTTCACCTCGAGCTCGGCGCCGATCGAGACCACCTCGGTGGGGTGGCCTACACGGCCCCAGCTCATGTCGGTGATGTGCAGCAGGCCGTCCATCCCGCCCAGGTCGATGAACGCGCCGAAGTCGGTGATGTTCTTCACCACGCCGGTGCGCACCTGCCCGACCTCGAGCTCCTTCTTCAGCTTGTCGCGCTTGATCTCGCGGTCGGCCTCGAGGAGCACGCGGCGGCTCACCACGATGTTGCGGCGGCGCTTGTTGAGCTTGATGATCTTGAACTCGTAGTTCTCGCCGATCAGGTCCTCGATGTTCGGGACCCGGCGCAGCGCGATCTGCGAGCCCGGCAGGAAGGCGTCCACGCCCATCAGGTCCACCGTCACGCCGCCCTTGATCTTGCGGGTGAGGATGCCCTTCACGGCGGTGCCGCTCTCGTAGGCCTCCTTGATCTTCTCCCACACGCGGAGGAAGTCGGCCTTCTTCTTGGACAGGACGACCACGCCGTCCTCGTCCTCGAGGTTCTCGAGGAAGACCTCGACCTCGTCCCCGATCTGCAGCGCGTCCGGGTCCTTGAACTCGTCGCGCGAAACGGCGCCCTCGCTCTTGAAGCCGAGGTCCAGGATCACGGCCTTGTCGGTCACGCGAAGCACGCGTGCCTGTACGATCTCACCCTCCTCGATGTTCGTGAGGGTGTCGTCGTACATCTCCAGCATCGCCTCGTACTCTTCGGCGTCGTACTCGTCCTCGTCCCACAGGTCGGCGCGGATGTTGAGCGCCTTGGCGCGCTCCGCGATCTCCTGCGTGGTCATCAGGCGGCGCTCCGCAACGGCGACGCTGCCCTCGTCCGCCGTGTCGGGCGAGTACTGCTCGTTCTGCTCGTCCATGTAGAGTGGGGTCTCCTGAACGTCCCGCCGGGCCCGCGAGGACTGCCGCGCCGGCGGTGGGCTGGGGGTGATTGGTTTCCGAGCCCCAAAGCGGGCCCGGGGAAACGGGAAAATCTACGGAATCCTTTCGCCCCGGTCAACCCCCCCGGGCCCGCGCAAGCCGCACGATCTCAAGCACCTGCGCGTCGAAGGCGAGCCCCGTGGTGTCGAGGGTAACCGCGTCGGGTGCGCAGGCCAGCGGGGCCACCTCGCGGGTGCTGTCCACCTCGTCGCGCCCCTGCAGGCGGGCGGCCTCGTCGCGCACGTCGCTGTCGCTGGGCTCGGCCACGCCGTGCTCGCGCAGGCGGCGGCGGGCGCGCTCGGCGGGGTCGGCCACCAGGTACACCTTGAGCTCGGCGTCGGGGAACACCACGGTGCCGATGTCGCGCCCGTCGGCCACCAGCCCGCCGCGGGCGCCGGCCTCGCGCAGCGCGTCCATCAGCCACTCGCGCACGGCGCCCACCGCCGCCATCCGCGACACGTGGGCGTTCACCTCGGGGCCGCGGATCTCGCGCGTCACGTCGTGCCCGGCCACCGTCAGCGCGTAGGCGTCGCCGGCGGGTTTCCCGTGGACGTCGAGCCGGTCGAGCTCGCCGGGGGTGAGCCCGGGCCAGCGCTCGGCGGGGATCCCCGCCTGCAGCGCGGCCAGGGTGATGGCGCGGTAGAAGGCCCCCGAGTCGAGGTGCCGGTACCCCAGCTCGCGGGCCACGGCCTTCGCGGTGGAGCTCTTCCCCGACCCCGCCGGCCCATCCAGCGCGATGATGATCCCGTCCGGGTGCCGCCTGGTGGTGTGTTCAGTCATCCGTATCTCAGGTTCCTGCGCTCGGAATTCATCCAGTAGCAGAGTCGTACATTGGCTGCAGATCGGCTCGTACCTCGACCGTTCGTACGCTCCGCAGGCGGCGCGCCCTCTCCCCGCGCCTTAGAGCGCGACCCTCTCCCGTACCGGGAGAGGGTGCAGGCGAGCGTGGGTGCGACCTGCAGGCCCTGCTCACCCCGATGTCTCCGTGCGCCGGGGAGCCGCTCCTGCAACCTCTCCCGGTACGGGAGAGGTGGACCGCCTGAGCGGGCCGGAGAGGGCGCCGCGCCGTCGCAGCGCACCGCCACTCTGCTTCACACCTGGACGTTCTGCCTCGCGCACCCGGACGTTCTGCTTCGCGGATCTGCAGGTGACGCGCGAGACGCGAGCCTCCCCGGCGATGCTCAGCCCGCCAGCTCCCGCAGCACCTCCCAGTACCCCGGGTAGCTCACCGCCGCGCACTCGGGATTGTCGATCTCCACCTCGTTCCCCGGCAGCGCGGCCAGCACGCCGAACGCCATAGCGATGCGGTGATCGCCGTGCGTCACCACGCGGCCGCGCAGCGGATGGTCGCCGCCCTGCACCACCAGCCCGTCCTCCAGCTCCTCGGCCTGGGCGCCGATCGCCCGCAGCGCGTTCACGATCGCGGTGATGCGGTCGCTCTCCTTCACCCGCAGCTCGCCGGCGCCGGTGATGCGCGTCTCGCCCTCGGCGCGCGCGGCCAGGACGGCCAGCACGGGGATCTCGTCGATCGCCGCGGGGATCTCGGCGCCGCCCACGGTCACGGCGCGGAGCTTTGACGGGCGGACGACCAGGTCCGACACCGGCTCGCCCCCCTCGGCGCGGCCGCGCTCCCACGCGATCAGCCCCATCATCTTCCGCGCGATGGTGAAGAAGCCCGTGCGCGCCGGGTTGGCGCACACGCCGCCGATGCGCAGCTCGCCCGCGCCGGCCAGCAGCGCCAGCGCGGCCAGGAAGGCGGCGGACGACGGGTCGCCGGGCACGCGCAGGTCGAGCGGGGGAAGCGGGCCGCTCCACGCCTCCAGCACCGCGCGGACGCCGCCCTCCGCGTCTTCGAAGCGCACCGGGGCGCCCAGCGAGCCCAGCATCCGCTCGGTGTGGTCGCGCGAGAGCACGGGCTCGGTCACGCTCACGCGGACGCCGGCGCCCAGCCCGGCCAGCAGGATGGCGGACTTGATCTGCGCGCTGGCCTTCGGCGAGGTGTAGTCGAGCGGGGACAGCGACCCGCCGCTCACCTCGATCGGCAGCCGGTCGGGCGCGCCCAGCTCGCGGAAGCGCGCGCCCATCCGCGCCAGCGGCTCGGTGATGCGCCGCATCGGCCGGGAGCGCAGCGACTGGTCGCCCGTGAGCACCGCGGCGAAGGGGCGCGAGGCGAGCAGCCCCATCATCAGCCGGCTGGTGGTTCCGCTGTTGCCGCAGTCGAGCGGAGCGGCCGGGGCGCGCCAGGCGCCCAGCCCGCGGCCGCGCACCACGATCTCGCCGCCGTCGGCAGGTGGCTCGGGCACCTCGCACCCCAGCGCGCGCAGCACCGAGGCGGTGCTGCGGCAGTCTTCGCCGGGCAGCAGGCCCGAGAGGCGGCTGTCGCCGTGGGCGCAGGCGGCCAGCATCAGCGCGCGGTGCGTGATCGACTTGTCGCCGGGCACCGTGACGCTGCCCGAGATGCGTAACGTCATCCTTGAACCAGCCGCGGGAAGATACCAGTTTGTGATCGGGTAACGTACATGCGTGGATCTGGCGCGCAACGGAACGCCCCATGCGGTTTCTACGAGCACCCACCTGGAGCCAGAAACCCCCGGCACCCCGCAGAGCCATGAAGCGAATCCGCTGGACCGCAACCACTTGCACGGCCGCCCTGGCCGCCGTGGCGATGGCCGCCGCGCCCGCCGCCGCGCAGAGCGCAACCGTACGGGGACAGGTGGTTGACACCCGGAGTGGACAGCCGGTGGCCCACGCGGCCGTTTACGTGACCGACAACCGCACCGCCGCGGTGGCCGACGCGCAGGGCCGCTTCGAGGTGAAGCACCTGCGCCCCGGCAGCCGCGCCGTCTGGGCCGACGCACCCGGCTACACCATGGAGATGGCCATGGTGGAGGTGCCCGAGGGCGAGGTGAACGTAACCCTGCAGATGCAGAGCGACCCGGTGCGACTGGCCACCCTCGAGGTCACCACCAGCCGCTTCGACCACCGCGCCAGTGCTTACGCGGGGAGCGTGCGGGTGTTCCGGCAGCACGACCTGGCAGCCATGTGGTACAGCAACGTGGCCGAGATGCTGGAGAGCCGCGCGCGGCTGAAGCCCACGCTGTGCTCGGGCTACGCGCGCTTCGGGCGGCTGACCTGCGTGGCCACCCGCGGCGGCGTGGTGCAGTCGAAGCTGGTGGTGGACGAGGCCAGCTGGCTGGGCGGCCCCACCGACCTGAAGGACCTGAACCTGGCCGACGTGGCGCGCGTGGAGATCTTCGGCGGCGGACGCGAGATCCGCGTGTACACCCGCCAGTTCATGGACTGGGCCTCGAAGCGGCCGTTCGTTCCCACCCCGCTGGGCGTGGGGACCTGACCCCAACGGGCAGAACCTTCCGCGGGACCGAGGGCGCGCATCCCGCGCGCCGGCACGACCAGGGTGCGCCCGCCGGGGCGCACCGCCCACAACCAGGATCCTCACCGATGCGCGCTCGCCCTGCCCACGCACTGATCCTCGCGGCCGCCGCCCTGGCCGCCGCGCCCGCCCACGCCCAGCGCGCGGTGCTGCGCGGGCAGGTGGTCGACGTCCGCACCGGCGACCCCGTGCCGCACGCGGCCGTGTACGTGAACGACAACCGCACCAGCGTGCTGGCCGACGCCGAGGGCCGCTTCGAGGTGAAGCACCTGCGCCCCGGCACCCGCGCCGTGTGGGCCGACGCGCCCGGCTTCTCCATGGACATGACGGCGGTGGAGATCCCCGGCGACTCGGCGCGCGTGACGCTCGAGGTGCGGAGCGACCCGGTGCGGCTGGCCACCCTGATGGTGAGCACCAGCCGCTTCGACCGCCGCGCCCGCGGCTACGGCGGCGCCGTGCGCGTGTTCGGGCCCCGCGAGCTGTCGGGGATGTGGTACCCCAACGTGCGTCAGCTGCTGGAAAGCCGCGCGCGGGTGCAGCCCACGAACTGCCCCAGCCACGCCACGCTGAGCGGCGGGGGCGGCTGCATCTACAACCGCGGCACCCACATGACCTCGCGGGTGGTGGTGGACGAGATGCCCTGGTTCGGCGGGGTGCAGGACCTGGCGCACCTGGACCTGGCCGACGTGTCGCGGGTGGAGGTCTTCGGCGGCGGGCGCCAGATCCGCGTGTACACCCGCCACTTCATGGACTGGGTGTCGAAGAAGCCGTACGTCCCCACGCCGCTGGGCGTGGGCTGGTGACCACGGCGCGGAGGTGACGGCCACGGATCGCGCGGACCCCGTCCGCGCTCCGTCGCAGATGCAGGACGAGAGCGGCGCTCCCGGATCCATCCCGAGAACACGACGATGCCACGATGAGCAAGCACACCTTTCTCGCAGTCGCGGCGCTCTTCCTCACCACGGCCGCGCTCCCCGCGCGGGCGCAGCGGTCGGAGCCGCGCATCCTGGTCACCGGCACGGTGGTCGACTCGGTGACCGGCTACCCCGTGTACGGCGTGGCCATCGCCACCAGCACCACGCCCGACCGCACCGCCAGCGACTCCACCGGCGCGTTCACCCTTTCCGTGCCCGCGGGCACCACCCTGCTCACCTTCACCGGCCGCGGCTTCCAGCGGGTGGGGCAGATCGTGACGGCGAGCGACAACGTGGACCTGGGCCGCGTGCCGCTCCTTCCCGACGCCGTGGCGCTGGCGCCGATCGAGGCCACCGTGAGCCAGCTGGACCAGCGCCTGAGCGGCTACACCGGCGGCACGCAGGTGTTCGGGCCGTCGGTGCTGCAGCATTCGGGCGACAGCCACCTGCTCGACTTCGTGCGGCACCGCACCGGCGTGCGCCCCATCGGCTGCAACACGCTGGAGCCGGCCAGCGGCGGCGACTGCCTGCGCGTGCGCGGCATGCCCACCCGTCCCCGCCTCTTCATCAACGAGGTGCAGCTGGCCACCACGGAGCTGCTCCGGCTGTACCGCCCCGAAGACGTGGCGCGGGTGGAGGTGTTCGGCGGAGGTGCGATGATCCGCATCTACACGCGCGATTACCTGGAGATGATGTCGCGGACCAACCGCAGCCCCGATCCGCTGCTGCCGAGCTGAGACGGATCGCTCCTTGCTCGACAGGGGTTTCCGGACCCCCGGCGATATGCTGATCGACGAACCGACTAAAATGGAGGCAGGATGAACCGGATCAGCCGAGTGCTCGTTCCCGTGCTGCTGGCGGTCGCGTTTGCCGCGTCGTCCGCGGCGGCGCAGCGCGCCGTGGTGCGAGGCCGCGTGGTCGACGCACAGTCGGGGAAGCCCGTCGCCGGTGCCACCGTGCACCTGGGCAGCGACCACTCGGCGGTCGCCGACGCGCAGGGGCGCTTCGAGATCGGCCGCGTGCAGCCGGGCACTCAGACGGTGTGGGCACGGGGGATGGGCTACGGAGTGGCGGCCTCGGAGATCGTGGTGCCGCAGGACTCGGTGCGGGTGGAGCTCGCCATCGACCCCGACCCGGTGCGGCTGGAAGCGCTGGTGGCCACGGTGAACCGCTTCGAGGTGCGCACGCGCGGCTATGCCCGCGCCATGCGCGTGTTCCGCGAGAGCGAGCTGCAGACCGCCGCCGCGGGCGACATGCGCGAGTTCGTGCTGTGGCGAACGGGGATGCGCCGCGCCTCGTGCGGATCGGGGCGCCACTGCGTGACGATCCGCGGCAGGGCGCAGGAGCCCACGATTTTCATCGACGAGGTGCGCCTGGCCGCCGGGATGGACCTCCTCTCCATGGTTCGTCCCTGGGAGGTGGCGCGTGTGGAGGTGTACGCCGGCGGGGCGCAGATCCGCGTCTACACCAAGAAGTTCATGGACTGGGCGGCGCGCACCAACTACCGACCGGCCCCGCTGCACCTGGCGACCTGACCTCCACCGGCGGCTGAAGCCGCAGCAACAACGACGAAAAGCCTCGCAAACCGCGCGAGGCTTCAATGATCGAGGTCACGGCTTCGTTCAACCCCGTGGGCGCATGAAGCGTCCGCGGGGTTGATGCATCGGGACAGGCGAGATGCAGCGGGGCCGTCCGCCGGCCGGCACCTCGGGTCAGGACGCGTCCGCGGCCTCGGCCAGCCGCACGGTGCCGGAGCGGACGGTGCGCAGACGTCCACCGGCGGCTGAAGCCGCAGCAACAACGACGAAAAGCCTCGCAAACTGCGCGAGGCTTCAACGGCCCAGGTCGCGGCTTCTTTCATCCCCGTGGGCGCATGAA
>DASWMA010000569.1:0-6572 GCA_036399995.1 Longimicrobium sp.
CGCCCAGCGCCGCCACGCCCCGCGCCAGCGCGGCGGGATCAGCCGTGCCGGCGCCGCCCAGGATCTCCCGCCCCAGCGAAAGCGTGAGCGGCCAGGAGACCGCGGGAAAGACGGCGCAGGCGCACAGCCACTGGAAGCGGGCCGGGCCCAGGTAGCCGCGCAGCTCGAAGAGCAGGTCTTCCTGCGCGTCGGGCGGGGGCGGCGTCTGCCGTGCCACCCACGCCGCCGCGTTGCCGCGCAGCGAGGGGGGATACGCGCCCGGCCAGTCCTCGTCGGCCTGTAGCGTGGCACGGTCCGACGCCAGCCACTCTCCCAGCGACTCCAGCGCCTCGGGCTGCGCGGGGAGGAGCAGGAAGCCCAACCCGTCCACCCCCGCCTCGGCCGGGCCCCACGAGGCCACCGGCAGGGGCGAGAACCAGGCGCGGCTCGCGAAGGGGCCCACGTGCTTCAACCACGCGGCGGGCCCGCCCCGCACCGGCTCGAAGGCGCACGCCGCGTCGCCGAACACCAGCAGGCGGTGCCCGCCGTAGCGGTTGGAGAGCTGCGCCACGCTCGCCATGGTGCGCGCGCCGCCGGAATCGTCCCGGCCGTTCGCACCCCGCAGCCGCCAGCAGCCCCGGGCGGGCGAGCCTTCGTAGTAGAACAGGTCCACGGCCACGCCGTAGCGGCCCAGCGCCCCCACCAGCAGCTCGTGGAAGGCGGCCTGGTGGTCGCGCGCCGAGACCCGGTCCACCAGCACCAGGTACTCGGGGGTCTGGTGCAGGGGGCGGAAGCGCGCGGACATCGCCCCGCCGGCGCGCATGGTGGCGTGCAGCGTGGCGCGCAGGTCCAGCACCTCGCGCGAGCCGGCGATCCGCTGGCGCAGCATCCGGCTGGCGGGCCTCACCACGGCGTCGGGAACCGCCAGCGCGATCGGGTCGCGGTCGCGCAGCACGTGCTCCTCCAGTTCTTCGTCGGTGCGCACGCCCTGCAGGTAGGCCACCTGGCGCCGCCGCCGGACCAGCCACGCCAGCAGCGCCAGGGTGAGCACGGTACCCAGGCCACCGAGCCCCCACCGCAGCGGCGCCCGCCAGGGACTGGCCGGAGCCGGGGGCAGCTCGACCGCGTCGGGGAAGCTGCCGACCGGAACGTAGATGGGCGCGGGCGGCGCGCCGCTGTCGGGGGGCGGGGGCGTCGGAACCTCTACCTTCGACGAATCCAGGGGCGGCGGCCTGATCGGCGTCGAAGTCGTGTTCGGGTCAGGCCGGAGCCACCAGGCCAGCGCCGCGATGCCGATCAGCGCCAGCGCCAGGGCCAGCCACGCGAGGCGGCGGCGAACGCGCGTGCCGCGTCCCCCGATCGCGCGTTTCCTCCTGGGCAGGTCCGGCCGCGGCCCGGCTGGCCGTGGCTCCCGGAGATACGCGGACACGACGCCCTCGAAGCGCCGCTGCTCCTGCTCGTTCCGCGACAGGAGCGGCTCCAGCAGGCGCAGGCGGTCTCCCGCATCCTCCGGCAGGTCGCCGCTTTCGGCGCAGCGCGCCAGCAGGGCGTGCGCCAGCATCCGCTCCCGCACCCCGATGCCGTAGCCGTCGGCGTGGAGCCGGTCGAGGAAGCCGTCGACGTCGAGCGGGGGAGCGGCGCTGGGGCTCAAGGGGATGCGGAAGCGGGTGCGCCGGTCAGCGGAGGAGGAGTGCTTCAGCCAGCTTCACGTCGGGCTCGGTCTTGGCCAGCGTGCCCAGGCAGCCCCGGGCCAGCTCGCGCTGCTCCTCGAACGCGATCTCCGGGCGCAGCCCGTCGTTGCTCAGGGCGCGCAGCCAGTCCAGCAGCTCCGAGGTGGACGGCTTCTTCGCCACGCCGGCCGAGCGGTCGCGCAGGGCGAAGAAGAACTTCCGCGCGCCCTCGAACCCCGGGCTGGCCAGCGGCAGCCCGTGCAGCCGGGCCGCCACGATCTCGGTGATCCGGTCCTCGGGGAACTCGATGTGGTGGTACACGCAGCGCCGCAGGAACGGATCGGGGAGCTGCTTCTCGGAGTTGCTGGTGATCACGATCACCGGCCTGAGATCCTGGTTCGGGTCCGGGTTGACCCCCAGCCTTTCCTGGCGGAGCTCGGGCACCGCGAACTCCAGGTTCTCGATCTGGTTCAGCAGGTCGTTAGGAAAGTCGCGCGGGGCCTTGTCGATCTCGTCCACGAGCACCAGCGACCGCCCGGGCGTGTAGTTGGGGAAGCCCGACGGCAGCAGGTCGGCCACCGCGTCGCGGGGCCAGGTGCGCACGATCGCCGCGCCCAGGCTCTCGTAGCGTACGAACTCGCGCGCGGCGGGCAGCGCTCCGCCCTGCGCGGCGGCGATCTGGCTCTGCGCGAAGTAGCGCATGGTGTCGAACGAGAAGAACAGGTCGTTCGCCTGGCTCGACGACTTGGTGTCGAAGCGCAGGGGCCTGCCCAGCCCCATCTCGGCGGCCAGCCGGAAGGCGAGCTGCGTCTTGCCCGTGCCGGGCTCGCCCGTCAGCAGCAGGGGCATGGATAGCTTCAGCGCCACGTTCACCGCCCGCACCAGCGGCGCGCTGGCCTGGTACCCCTGGGGGTCGGTGAGCGCGGCAAGGCCGTCGCGCCCGGGGCCGGGGTGCACGCCCGGGATGGGGCCGGAGCCGCGGAACTCTGGAAAGGTCATGGAGCGGTCATCTCCCGCGGTGGCCCAGCAGGCGCTGGAAGGCGGACTCGAAGTGGCGCAGGCGAAGCCCGTCGTCCTTCTGGAAAAGGCCGGTGATCCTCTGCTCGTCCAGGCGGAACCGGTCGCGGATGCGGTGCTGCACGTGCCAGATCCGGGCGTCCTGCGAGGTGACGGCGCACAGGGGATCCAGCTCCACCACCAGGCTGCCCCGGAACCGGTGGAGGTCCCACTCGTCGGCCAGCCTGCGCGCCGCCAGCGCGTCGTCTTCCAGGGTGACGGCCACCAGGGTGCGCCTCCGCACGTCCTCGTCCGGGATCTCGTCGATCAGCGCCAGCAGCGCTTCGAGCGTGGCCCGCAGCGCCGGCGCCGAGCGGGCGGCGGGCATGGCCAGCAGGGCGATCACCCCGTCCATCCCCTGCATGGCCGCGGTGAGGGCCGCCACGTCCTTGATGCGGTAGCGGTTCCCCGTCAGCGCCTCCGAAAGCTCGTGCAGGAGCGTGCGCCGGAGGCCGGCCCCGGATTCGCCCTCGTCGTCCATGGCCGGAAGCGGCAGCGGCCGGTCGGGCGCCAGGCTGGCCCCGCGCAGCGAGTCGATGTCCAGGAACTCCGCCAGGTTCTCCAGCCGCAGGCGGTTCCAGAACTGGGCGGGGTTGTCGTCGTACACGCCCTTCACCAGCACCACCAGGGCCCGGGCATCCCAGGCCTCCAGCCCCGCGTCGAAGCGGCGGACGGCGGAGCGCTGGTCGCACAGGTACGGGATCAGGTCGATGTCCACCACGCCCGCATCGGGCTCGGCGGCGGGAGAAGGCGGCGGCCCGCCGGCGGCCGCGGGGGACACCTTCTCCAGCAGCGCGCGCAGCCCGGTGGCGACCGCGTCCCACGCCTCGTCGGGGCGTTCCCAGTGCGTGACGGGCTTGATGTGGTTCTTGGAGTTCCGGGGGAGCGCCCCCAGGTCGCCCAGAAGGCGCCCCCGCGGGTCGCCGGGGATCCCCTGGCCCTCCCACGGGCACTTCGTCAAGACCACCGGCACGATGGGGATCCCGGCGGCGGCCGCGCGGGCAATCTCCATCCGCATGCAATAGTGTTCCGCCTGCAGCGAGTTCGCCGACACCAGGAACACCACGAGATCGGCTTCGGCGATGGATTCCAGCAGCGTGTCTTCCCATGCGTATCCGGGAAGGAGGCGCCGTTCGTCGAAGAACAGCACGTCGCGCGCGTTCAGCCGCAGCGACTGCGCGAGCAGCTCGAAGTACTGCACGAACTTCCTCGCCAGGCGCGAGTCCTCGTGAGAGTAGGAAAGGAAGACGCGGACGCCCGAGATGGAGGGAGCGCCCGGTCCGCTGGCAGGCTGGATGGTGACGGAGGGCATCGGGCCGGCTCCTCTGGCCGCGGTATGGGGACGACCCGCTGGGGCCGCTGCCGGTTGGGTTCCGTGCCGGCGCCGTCCCGGGCGCGTGAAGGCACGTGCCCGCTTCTACGACTCCGTCCCCGCCGGTACCGGAAAGCGGGTGGCAACCCGGGTGGATGAGTGCCGGCTGTGCGCGGGTGCGAGTGGGCACACGCGCGGAAGGGGACACACCTGCAAAAATGAAGATGCTGCGCGAAGCCTGCAGGCGCCAGACGTTTGCGTCGAGAGATGCCGGTACGTGAAGCCGTGCTCCCGGGATCCGGAACGGCGGCCCACCGAAGCAATCTGCTCAGGCGGTCCGGCGAGCGGCGCCGCAACGCGGCAACTCGCCCCGAACGGACTTGTGTCACGATAGCTGTTACTGCGCCAACCAGACCATTCCCACAGGAACGCCGAAGCCCCGCCGCGAATCGCGACGGGGCTTCGGTTTTTTCACGAGGAGCGGGAGACGGGACTCGAACCCGCGACCCTTAGCTTGGAAGGCTAATGCTCTACCAACTGAGCTACTCCCGCTCGGTCCGCGCGCCGGAGCGTGCGGGCCAAAAAGATAGCCAATCCAGCGCTTTCGCACAATCGCACCGCCCGCCCGCGGTTCAGCGCGTCGCCCCCCGAAACCGGGCGGAACCCGATCTCTCCCCAGATCGGCAAGGCGCGGCAACCGCTCGCCCGTCTTCGTCACCACGCAGGACTCCCCGCGCGCCCGTTCGATCCCCCCGCGTGCGCCCAATCCGCAATCCCGATCGGCACCACGCGCGCACGGCTCGCCCCCGGTTGCGAGCGACTCGTACCACGAGTGCCGAACTCCGGGCCGTCAAAGCGTTTCATTCCAGAAGTGCCGTTCCTGCCCCACCTCCGCCGGCGAGCGGATCGCGACCATCTCAACGGAAAGCGCCCCACCCATGCCCCGGATCACTATCGAGCAGTTCTTCGCCCTCGTTGCCAGCCGCGCCGAGACGAACCCCGTCGTGCGCGGCTACCGCGAGCTGGGTCGCCGCCCCGAGTTGGCGGCGGGGATGCACGCCAACGAGTGGATCCCCTGGGGCGCCGACGTCGGCCGGACGACCGCCTGACGCCGCCCCATCCAATCCACCATCCACCTGGAGACACCATGCCCCGGATCAGCATCCAGCAGTTCCGCGCGACCCTCGCCGGCGGCGCCCGGCCCGGCACGCTGGCCCGCGCCTACCGCGAGCTGGCGAGACGGCCGGAGCTCGCCCTGGGTGCGCGCTACAGCGACTGGCCTGTCTGGACCGCGCCCGACGGCGGCACGGCCACCACCTGAACGCACGACCCTCCAGCCGCCACCAGAACGCGGCTCGCCGAGCCCTGCCTTCTGCATGCGCCGGCGCGCCGCTCCCCCGATCGAGAAACCGACCCTGATGCCGAGAGTCACGATCCAGCAGTTCCGTACGCTGCTCGCCGGCCACGCCGCTCCCGGTGCGCTCGCGCGTGCCTATCGCGAGATCACCCGCCGTCCCGAGCTGGCCACGGGGATGCGCGCCGCGGGATGGGCGGAGTGGCCGGAGGCCACCTCGCCGGTACCGAACGTCTGACACCGGCGCACGGAGCCTGATCCACCCGCCGCATCGAGAAGCTGACCTCTACCTCCCGCCGCCGCGTCGCGGCCGAACCTGTCCGTCCCGCGACGCGCCGGCATCCCCATCCCTACATCCACCTGGCAACCAGCAGAACATGAGCACCGATGCGATGCGGCGGTACGTGGCCGACGCGCTTCTCCGCCGCGCCGAGGCGTACGGGTGGGACGCGCTGCGGACGATGGCGCGGATGGCGGGCGGGATGAGCCCGGTGGGCCCCTCGGAGCTGGCGCTGCGAGCCTGCCGCGCCGTGGGCGGCACGGACGAGGCGGCGTACCCGGCGGCCGCGTCGCTGCACGCCCTGCACGCGGCCATCCACCTGATCGACGACCTGATCGACGGCGAGGAGCGCCCCTGCGTGGACCTGCCGCCGGGGCTGCGCGCCAACCTGGCGATGGCGCTGCAGTCCATCGCCGTGGAGGTGCTGGAGGATGCGCCGGCGGAGATCCGCGCCGCGCTGATGCTGGCAGCCGCCGCGTCTGGCCGCGAGACGGCGCGTGGACAGGAGCTGGACGCGGCCGGCGCGGCGGACGAGGAGGCGTACTGGCGCATCGTGGAAGCCAAGACGCCGCCGCTGTTCACCGCCGCGCTGCGGATGGGCGCGCTCTGTGGCGGCGCCACGCCTGCCACGGCCGAGGCGCTGGCCGCGGCGGGGGTGCCGCTGGGCGTGCTGGTGCAGCTGGGCGACGACCTGGGCGACGTGATGAGCCAGGAGGTGCACCCCGACTGGCAGCGGCCGGGCGACAACGTGGCGCTGCGCTTCGCGCTCGAGGCCGACCACCCCGAGCACGCGCTGTTCCAGGCGCTGGTGCCGTGCGTGGCCGACCCCGCCACCCACGCGCAGGCGCGCGAGATCCTGGTGCGCTCCGGCGCTTTCGCCTTCTGCGTGCACCACATGCTCCTGGCCGCGGCCGAGGCGCG
>DASWMA010000570.1:0-21818 GCA_036399995.1 Longimicrobium sp.
GGCGGGTGCTGATCCGCTGGCCGCCGGAAGAGATGGGGTGACCAGGCCCCGCGCGTGGGGCGCCACGAGCTGCGTGGCGCCCCCGCCGCCTTTCCTCGTCTTCGCAAGAGGATCCGGGCTCCACGCCGAGCCCTCCGCTCCCTCCGTTCTGCTCCGTTCCTCCGTGTGACCCCGCGGTTCTGGATCGTTGCGGCCGGCGCACCGTGCGCGCATGATGGAACCTCCACCTCCATCCCCACGACGAAGAGCCGATGAGCGAGACGAGCGGAAACGCAGGGACCACCTGGCGCGTGCCGGTCGGCGATGCCGAGACCACCGCGGTGCTGGATGCCGGGTCCGACGGCGGACGGCGGGTGGTGTTCGTCTGCGCGCACGGCGCGGGCGGCAACCGCGACGACCGGGGGATGCTGGCGGTGCGCGACGCGCTGCGCTCGCGCGGGATGGACGTGGTGCGCTTCAACTTCCTGTACAAGGAGAAGGGCTCCGGCCGCCCCGACCCCATGCCGCGGCTGATGGAGTGCACCCGCGCCGTGGTGGCGCGCGTGCGCGAAGAGCTGCGCCCCGACGTGCTGATCATCGGCGGGCGGTCGATGGGCGGGCGCGCGGCCTCGATGCTGGCGGCCGACGGGTACGACTGCGACGGGCTGCTGCTTCTCGCTTACCCGCTGCACCCGGCCGGACAGCCGGAGAAGCTCCGCGACGCGCACCTGCCGTCGATCCGCGTGCCCGTGCTCTGCTTCAACGGCACGCGGGACGAGCTGTGCCGGCGCGACCTGATGGAGGCCGCGCTGCGGACGGTGGCCACCGACTGGCGGATGCACTGGGTGGAGGGCGCCGACCACAGCTTCCACGTCCTGAAATCGTCCGGCCGCACCGACGCGCAGGTGATGGACGAGGTGGGCGACGCCACGCGCGAGTGGATCGCCGGGCTGAAAGGGGCGGCGTGAGGACGCGGGCCGCCGCACGCGCCGCGGCACGGCTGACGTGGGTGGCGCTCGCCATCGCGCTGGCGGCGGGCGCCGCATGGCCGCCCGCCGCGCAGGACGACCGGCTGGTGGTGCCCGGCCGCTCGGTGGGGCGCATCCACCTGGGGATGCAGCGGCGCGAGGTGACGGAGCTGCTCGGCGCGCCGGCCGAAGCCACGGGAAGCCTGCTGGAGTACCGTGGCCGCGGCGGCGGGAGCCGCCTGAGCGTTCACCTGGCGGGCGGGCGGGTCACGCAGATCGACTTCACCTCGCCGTCGTTCCGCACGCGCGAGGGGATCGGCACCCGCACGTACGCCAGCCGGGCGCACGCGGCGCGGTTCAGCACGTGGCTGCTGCGCTGGCGCTTTGCGAACGTGCGCTACACGCTGCGCACGGGCGGGCTCACCTTCTACGGGCTCAACGCCGACAGCGCCCACGAAGACTACCCGTCCGCGGATGTGGGCGTGGTGCACGCGGGCGCCAACCCGCCGCACCCGCCGCTGGAGCTGGAGAACGAGCCGAACGGCGGGTGGCAGCCCTGGGACGGCGGCGAGATGCACGGCAGCGAGTGACGGAGGGAGCGATGATGAACCGCCGGTTCGGCCCGCTGAGCTGGGCGCTGCTCGCCGCCGGGATCACGCTGGTGGCCGTGGGCGCGTGGATGAACCTGTCCACGCGGCAGACGCCGGCGCGCCTGGGCGGCGCGATCGTGCTGACGGTGCTCGCCGGGGCGGTCGCGTACCGCGCCTGGAGCGCGTCGCGGGCGCGGTAATTGAAACGCAGGGCTCCGGCTGAATGAAAACCCTCCACTTGAATGAGGCGTCATGTCACCCGGAGCGACCCTGGAGTGCCCGCACTGTGGCCACGCCGAGTGCCCCATGCGCCACACGCGCGACTCGAGCTGCGGCGGAACCATCGCGTTCCACTCCGGCACGCTCCGCTGCAACAGCTGCGACACGCGGATCACCCTGTTCCGCTGCGACGAGTGCGGCCGCGAGCTGGACCAGAGCAACGTGTCGTAGCCGCCGGCGTGCCGCTGAAGTGCAGAGACCGCCCGGAGCCTGTCGCCCCGGGCGGTCTCGTTGCCGCCGGCTTCCTCCCCGGCTACTGCCGGTCGTAGAACCCGGGCGGCTCGATGCCCAGCGCGCGCAGGTACACGTAGCCCTGCCCGCGGTGGTGGATCTCGTTGTCGATCACGTACAGGATCAGGTCGTGCACCACGCCGGGGTACTGGCCGAAGGCGGTCATCTGCTCGCCGAAGCGCTCGGGCGGGATCTGCGCCCAGGCGCTGTCGATCTCTCCCGTGGCCTGGTCCCACCGGCGCAGGATCTCTTCCTTCGCGATCGGGTCGCGCGAGAATTCCAGCTTCCAGTCACCCGTCGCCACGCCGTGCGCCATCGGCTCGGCCATGCTCAGCATCTCCATCGCCAGCTCGCCGAACGAGCGCATCCCGCCGATGGTGAAGGTGAAGAGCTGGTCTTCGGGGAAGGCCTCGATCACGCGCCGGGTCAGGCGGCGGTGCCCCTGCCAGTGCTGCAGCAGGGCGTTTGGGGTGATGAACGGCGCGGTTTCAGTGGACACGGCAGACCTCATGCGGCTGGGCGTGAGCGGTCGCGACCCGGAACTGCTGCGGTCGATCTTCGGGATTCGTTCGGAACCCGCGCGAAGTTACCGGCGTGGTCGTCTACTCGCAAGGCCGCCGGAGCCATCGTTCACTTCAATGGTGAAACCGCGGTTCAACCATCCTCGTATGTCATTCCCGTGCACGGGTTTCCGAATGGAGGCCCGGGCCCGCCGGGTGCTCCTCCCTCCTCCCGGCGCGAGACCTTTCGAGGGAGAGGAGATGGTACGCCATGCCCAGCGCGAGCGGCGGCAACCCGCGTCCGCCCAACGGACCGAGCACCACCGACAACCCGTCGGGTGGCGGCAGGGGCAACAACCCTCCGAAGAGGTAGGTAGCCAGACCCCCGGGGGCTCTCCCGGGGGTCTGCGCGTCGGGCACATGTCTCTCAACACCATCAAGCCACCACCGATGCAACCCTCGCCCAGTCACTTCCCCACACCCCATGCCGAAGTGAACCGCGTGCTCGCCACGCTGCTGCCGGGGCTGCGCGACGTGCTCGGCCCCGAGCTGGTGGGCGTGTACCTGAGCGGGTCGCTGGCCGCGGGCGACTTCGACCGGGCCAGCGACGTGGACGTGGTGGTGGTGACGGAAGCGGAGGTGAGCGACGCGCACTTCTCCGCGCTCGACGCCCTCCACCAGCGCGTGGCCGAGATCGACGCGTGGACGGCCACGGAGCTGGAGTGCACCTACATCTCGCGCGCGGCGCTCCGCCGTTTCGATCCGGGCTGCGCGGTGCACGCCAACCTGGACCGCGGTCCGGGGGAACGGCTCAAGCGGATGAGGTACGACGCCGGCTGGGTGGTGCACCTGCACCTGCTGCGCACCCGCGGGATCGTGCTGGCGGGCCCGCCCCCCGAAACGCTGATCGACTCCGTATCGCCCGACGACCTGCGCCAGGCGATGCGCGACGTGCTGGCGGGGTGGGCTGCGGAGCTGGTCCGCGACCCGGCGGAGGTGCGGTCGGCGTCCGGGTACCAGTCGTACGTCGTCCTTTCGCTCTGCCGGATCCGCTATACCCTCCGGCACGGCGCCGTCGTCTCCAAGCGCCGCGCGGCCGAGTGGGCGATGGACGCTTTCGACCCTCGCTGGCGGCCGCTGATCGAGCGCGCGCTGGCCGACCGCCAGCTCTCCCGCCGCACGCCGGATCCGCAGGCGGTGGAGGCGACGCTCGCGTTCCTCCAGGAAAGCCTCGAAGCAGCCGGGGTGTAACCGCTCGCGAGCGGTTCGGTGGCGGTGGCATTATACTGCTGCTCGATCTCTGATCGTCGTGAGCCGCCCCTTCGCCAGCCTGCCCATGCGCCACGCCCGGTGCGTCGCCCTCCTGGTCGCGGCCGCCTGCGCCCGCCCGTCGGACGCGGGGCCGGAGCGCGGGCGGGTGCCGACGTACTCCGCGCCGGTCGTGCTGTTCGTGCAGCCCGACGCGCAGGAGGTCCGCCGCCTGCGCGAGGAGCTGGGCGACGACGACTTCTACGTGACGGCGGACGACGCGATGTGGTACACGGCCGCCGCGCGGGAGCTGCTCGACAGCCTGGGCGTTCCGCACGCCGACGTGCGCCGCGGCGACGCACGGTTCGTGGTGCGCGGGAGAAGCACGCCGTTCAGCTGGAAAGACGTGGATCGCACCTGGTTCCTGGTGGTGTACGACGGGCGGAGCGAGCCGGCGATCGCCGCGAGCGTGGACCTGCGGGAGCACGCCGCCCGTCTCACCCGCCGCTCGCGGTAGACGCGGCACCGTTCTTCGACCACCTCACGCCTGGAGACGCCGGTGAAATACTACGTGTTCGCGGAGATGGACCTGACCGACGGCGGCTGGGTGACGGAGTACGTCCAGATCGTGACGAAGATGGTGGAGCGGCACGGCGGCCGGTACCTGGCCCGCACGTCGCGGGTGGAGAAGCTGGAGGGCGAGCGCCCGGCGCCGCAGGTGGTGCTGCTGATCGAATGGCCGTCGCGCGAGGTGGCGATGGCGTTCTACGAGAGCGAGGAGTACCGCCCCTACCGCGACAGCCGCATCGCCGGCTCGCGCAGCGAGCTCGCGCTGATCGCCGGCGAAGACGTGACCCGCGCGGCGACGATCGCGGAGTGATACCGAATTCAGCGATTGATCGTGCATTCGCACGACACCGTCCCCCGTCATCCTGAGCGCGACCACACTGCGCCCGAGGCGTGCTGCGGAGGCCGCAGCGCGAAGGATCTATACCATCGGATGCGCTACGACTGGGAATCCGCACGAGTCGGCCATAGATCCTTCGGCCTGCAACCGTCTGCGCATGCCGCGAAGTCGGCGTGGTCGGCCTCAGGATGACGGGGGAGAGAATGCACAGTCGATCACCTCATCTGGTATGAGCGTCCAGGAAGTGGAGTGCGGCAGGCGCATCGTCCTGTTGCCCGGATCCTCCCCACAATCATCCCGGCCATGACCGACCCGACCGCTCCCCTCGCACCGCCCTCGTTCGCGGCGAAGGGCAGCCAGCGGTGGCTGCAGATCGCGGTGAACCGGCGTCCGGCCGTGATCGACGAGCCGCTGCTGGCCGCGGCCAGGCTCCCGCGCGACACCCGGATCACCTGGCTGTCGCCGGTCGAGTCCGACGGCTTCGTCGAGTACTTCGACCAGAGCATGTGCGACCGGCTCGAGATCCAGCCCCGGGAGCCGTTGAACAGCTTCTGGCCGGCGGGCGGGCCGCGGTGGGACGGGCTCGCACGGGCCGCTTCGACCGGCGACGTGTTCCTGGTGGAGGCCAAGGCGCACATCGGCGAGATGGTCTCGGGGGCGTCACGCGCCTGCGACGCTTCGCGGGCGAAGATCGCGGAGTCGCTGCGCGCGGTGCAGCGCGAGATCGCGCCGGGCGCCGACGAGGTGGACTGGACGGGGCGGTTCTACCAGTACGCCAACCGCCTGGCCCACCTGCACTTTCTCCGGCAGCAGAACGGGATTCCGGCGCACCTCGTGCTGGTCTACTTCCTGAACGCGGCCGACGTGAACGGCCCCACGCAGCGGGCCGAGTACGAGGGCGCCATCCAGGTGATCGAGCACTACCTGGGCGTACGCCGGAGCAAGATCAGCCGCTACGTCCACAAGCTGTTCGTGGACGTCCGCTCGCTGCGGGCTGACGGAATTCACCATCGGAGCAGAGAGGTTCTTTCGTGACAGCCACGCACAAGCCGCAGGGCTACTCCACCGTTTCGCCGTACCTGGTGGTGGACGGCGCCAGTGGGACCATCGACTTCCTGGTGCGCGTGTTCGGCGGGGTGGAGCTCAGCCGGTATCCCGCGCCCGACGGCAAGGTGATGCACGCCGAGGTGCGCATCGACGACACGGTGGTGATGCTGGCCGACGGCGGCGAGGGGTGGCCGCCCGTACCCTCGTACGTGCACGTGTACGTGCCCGACGTGGACGCCACCTGGCGCGCCGCGCTGGCCGCCGGCGCCACGCCCGTGCAGGAGCCCGTGAAGAAGGACGACCCCGACAAGCGCGGCGGCGTGAAGGACGCCGGCGGCACCACGTGGTGGATCGCCACGCGGGTGGGGTAGCCCGCGTTCGTGAGCCGAACGGCAGCGCCCGCGACATCCGTCGCGGGGCGCCGTGCACGGGGGCGTGGATTCGGACCGCGGGGGCTGATAGCTTCGTCTTCCACCCCGGCCCTTCCCACCCGTGATTCCCGATCCAGATGTACAACTTCGCCGATCTTCCCTGGGGCGTTCCGCACGCCGAGGTCGAGGCACAGCTCACCGCGCGCGGCTTCGAGCTCGACGAGGTGGACGAGCGTGGCACGGCGCGCTTCACCGGGCGGCTCTTCAACGAAGAGGCGGTGGTGTTCGCGGCGTTTGGCCAGCGCGGGCTCTCCAAGATCAACCTGATCCTGCTGACGCCCGACCACCGCGCGCGCGATGCGTACGCCTCGATGCAGCAGTTCCTGACGCGCAAGTACGGGCCGCCGCACAAGGTCTACGAGGTGTTCCAGGAGCCGTACTTCGACGGTGACGGCTACGAGGAGACCGCCATCTCGGTGGGGAAGGCCACCTTCTCCACCTTCTGGCCCCGCCCCAACGGCGCGGCGCTCTACGTCGAGATCACCGAGGAGCTGACCGTGTCCATCAGCTACGAATCGCCCGACTGGGCGGCGGACTTCGAACGCCGCCAGGCCGCGGAGATGGACATCCTCTGACCGCCCGACCGGCGCGCCCCGTACGTCGGGCGCGCCGGCTTCACATCCCCCCGCAACGACTCTCCGGAGACGGAGCATGCCGACGCGAACCCCGCTTCTTCTCCCGCTGCTCACGGCTTCGCTCTTCGCCGCCGTACCCGCGGCCGGGCAGGAAGCGCGTCCGCTGGACCCGGCGCGGGTGCCGGCCACGGGCGCGCGCGTGCAGGACTTCGTGCCGCGCGACTGGCGGGTGGCGCAGCAGGCCATCGGCGACCTGAACGGCGACGGCCGCGCCGACCGTGTGCTGCGCGTGGTGCCACGCTCCGAGACGCACGATCCCGGCGACGTCACCGCCGGGCCCGACGGGCACGTGATCGTGGTGCTGCTGGGGGAGGCCGGGGGACGGCTCCGGCGGGGCGGCGTCGCCCCGCGGCTGCTGAAGTCCGGAATGCCGCAGTACGCGCTGGAGATGTCGATCCGGCGCGGCGTGCTCGTCGTGAGCCAGCACTACGGGATGACGCGGGTGGTCGACCTGACGCACCGCTTCCGGTGGGACGCGGCCACGCGCCGCTTCCTGCTGATCGGCCGCGACGAGCTCGTCTTCACGCGCCCGCAGCGGATGGACCCCCAGGTACGGCGCAGCGAGAACTACCTGACCGGCGTGCGGCTGATCACCACCGGCGTCGCGGAGAACAACCGGATCGTGCGCGAGAGCACCCGGCGCGAGCGCATCCCGCGCACTCGCACGCCGATGGAGAACGTGGACGAGCTCGAGCGCTGGCCCTCGTGACCACCCTCGTTCCCCCCGCGGACCTTTCGGGTCTCACGCAGAGCAGCAGAGCAGCAGAGAACAACCAGCTCCCCTCTGCTGCTCTGCTGCTCTGCGTGACATTCTTCAGTGCTGGAACCAGTTCGATCCCCGGAAAACGGTAGGGATACCCGGTCCGAGTGGACGTTGCCGGGACTGATGGTCTCCGCGCGATGGCCGCTTTTCATCCATGCGCGGGAGGGTGTCGATTTTGGGCACCTCGGGGCGACAAGTTGGTGTTCACGCTCCATGATCCAATCCCACCGGGAGAGACACCATGAAGTACCTGTGCCTGATCTACGACGACGAGAACGCCTGGAACACCCTGCCGAAGGCCGAGAGCGACGCCATCATGGGCGAGTACTTCGAGTTCACCAGCGGCATCCAGCAGAGCGGGCAGTACCTGGCGGGCGAGGCGCTGCAGCCCACCTCCACCGCCACCACCGTGCGCGTGCGCAACGGCAAGGTCTCCACCACCGACGGCCCCTTCGCCGAGACCAAGGAGCAGCTGGGCGGCTTCTACCTGATCGAGGCGCGCGACCTGAACGAGGCGATCCAGGTGGCGGCGCGGATCCCGTCCGCGCGCATCGGCAGCATCGAGGTGCGGCCGGTGGTGGACTTCGGCGAAGCCTCCTGACCGCATGACCGGAGGGGACGCGGCCGATGCCGCACGCCTGGCGGTGGACGCCGTCTACCGCCAGGAGTCGCGCCGCGTCCTCGCCACCCTCATCCGCCTGCTGGGCGACTTCGACCGGGCCGAAGAGGCGCTGCACGATGCCTTCGCGGCGGCGGTGGAGCGCTGGCCGCGCGACGGGGTGCCCGCCAACCCGCGCGCGTGGCTGGTCTCCACCGGCCGCTTCAAGGCGATCGACGCGCTGCGCCGCCGCGCCCGCTTCGATGCCTCCCTCCCCGAGATCGCCCGCCGGCTCGAGGCCGCGCAATCATCCACGCCCGAGCCGGAGGACGGCGACGGGGTGGAAGACGACCGGCTGCGGCTGGTCTTCACCTGCTGCCACCCCGCGCTGTCGCCCGACGCGCGCATCGCGCTGACGCTGCGCGAGGTGTGCGGGCTCACGACGGAGCAGATCGCGCACGCCTTCCTGGCCGCGCCCAGCACGCTGGCGCAGCGGATCGTGCGGGCCAAGGCCAAGATCCGCGACGCGCGCATCCCCTACCAGGTGCCGTCGCGGGCCGACCTCCCCGACCGGCTCGACGCGGTGCTGCACGTGGTCTACCTGGTGTTCAACGAAGGCTACTCGGCGTCGTCGGGGGAGGCGCTCACGCGGCCGGACCTGTCGGGCGAGGCGATCCGGCTGGGGCGGCTGCTGGTGGAGCTCCTCCCCGAGCCCGAGGCGGTGGGGCTGCTGGCGCTGATGCTCCTCCACGAGAGCCGCCGCGCCGCCCGCACGTCGGCAGACGGCGAGCTGATCCTGCTGGCCGACCAGGACCGCGCGCTGTGGAACCGCGGGATGATCGCGGAAGGATGCGCGCTGGTGGAGCGCGCGCTGACCTCGCGCCGCTTCGGGCCGTACACGCTGCAGGCCGCCATCGCCGCCGTGCACGCCGAGGCGCCGAACGCGGCGGCTACCGACTGGCGGCAGATCGTCGGCCTGTACGACGTGCTGCTGCGCGCCGACCCGTCACCCGTGGTGGAGCTGAACCGCGCCGCCGCGGTGGCCATGCGCGACGGCCCCGCCGCCGGCCTGGCGCTGGTCGACGCGCTGTTCGCCCGCGGCGAGCTGGCCGACTACCACCTGGCCCACTCCGCCCGCGCCGACCTCTGCCGCCGCCTGGGGCGCACGGCGGACGCGCACGCGTCGTACCAACGCGCGCTCGAGCTGGCGCGGCAGGAGCCGGAGCGCCGCTTCATCGAGCGCAGGCTGCGCGAGCTGGGGGATTGATCGCATCCCCTGGCCGGCCCGGCCGGGCGGTTGAAACCGCGGCAACGACGACACGAAGTCCGCCTTCGCGGACTACCGCCTTTCGTGCACTCCGATCTTCCGGAGCGCGGCACGAGCCACGATCCGCACGCGAAGCAGCGCGAGCGAAGCGAGCCCAGGTCCCTCCACCAGCAGTTTGGGGGAGGGACAGGCGTTTCCGGACGCGACGCAGTCGCGCCGGGAACGCCAGGGAGAGGGCCCGGCGGCGCCGGGACGAAAAGCAGAGGAGCAGAGAACCGCGTCGTTCTCTGCTCCTCCGTTCTCCGCCCGAGCCTTCCCGCTAGAAGATGAAGTCGAGGATCTTCGTGGGGGTGCTGTGCTCGAAGTGGATGATGGCGTCGTAGGCGGCGGGAAGGGAGATGGAGTGCACCCCGTAGTCCGACACGCTGGGCCGGTGGCAGCACCCCATCTCGCGCGTGGTGAGCGGCCCCTTCAGCCAGTGGGCAGCGGGGTCGGTGGCGGCCGGCCGCAGGTCCAGGATGAAGCGTTCGAGCCCGGCGCTGTGGAAGAGGTGCTCGTAGCTGTTGGTGGACGGCGGCCCCACGGTGTAGGGGCCGAACGGGCCGCCGTCGAGGTTCACCGCCGTGAACGAGCCCTGGAAGAAGGTGAACCCGAACACCCGCATGTCGGGGCCGAACTGGGTTCTCAGGTACTGGCCCATCCACGGCTGCTGGGTGCTGACGTGGTAGTTGTGCGCCCAGATCACCATCTTCGCGCCGGGGCCGGAGTGGTCCAGCCACCACGCGGCGTTCTCGGCCATGTACAGGTCTCGTACGTCGTACCAGCGCTCCGCGCGGACGGCTTCGCCCTGCACCACCAGCCGCGCAGCCTGCAGGCCGAGCTCGTAGTCGGCCTGCGAGGTGGCCGCCACGATGCGGGCGCGGTTCGCCTGGATGTCGAGGTGCACCTGCCGCACCTTCGCGAAGCACGGGAGCCGCACCGAGTCGGGAACGTTGCGGTAGTGCTGGCGGGTGGTGCCGGTCATGTCGTTGGAGTAGGGGCGCAGGCAGGAGTAGTTCTCCCGCGCCGAGGCGGCCAGCGCCGGGTCCACGCGGCCCAGGAAGGCGATGGTGGTGTCCATGGCCAGGGTGGGGAACTGCGCGTCGACCCCCACGAAGCTCAGCTTCCGGGTGTTGGCCGGGTTCGCGTTGTAGGCGCGCATCCACTCGATCAGGCCCAGCACCTCGGGGGTGCGCCATGTCCAGAAGTAGAGCCCGCTCAGCAGCCGGTGCGCGTCGCCGCGGCCGGTCTGCACGTATTCGTTGATGCGTAGCGCCTCGGCCCACTCGGCCTCGATGGCGAACACGGTGAAGCCCATCTCGTGCACCAGGAACTCGAACATCCGGTGCTTCATCTCGAAGAACTCGCTGGTGCCGTGCGTGGCCTCGCCAAGCGACACGATCCGCGCGTTGCCCACGATCGCCTTCACCGGCTGCAGGTCGGCGAACCCGCTCCCGGGGCGGTGGGTGGTGATGGGGATGGCGTGCGCCTTCAGCCACGCGGTGGGCTGGGCGGGAGCCACCGGCTCCGGCGGCCCGATGTCGACGGTGGTGCCGCCGTCGGAGCAGGCGGCGAGGGTGGCCAGCAGGAGCAGGGCGGGGATCCGCGCGGTCATCTGGGCTCCCACGGTCGGGAGGGTGGAGGAAGGCGCCTCGGCGAGCGGCTTCACGGGACGGGAGGATGCGCCGCCGGTCGTCACCGGACCACCGGGATGATCCGCGACGCCGTGGTGCTCTCGAAGTGGATGATGGCGTCGTAGGCGGTGGGGAGCGACAGCATCTTGAGCCCCTCGCCGGGCACGCTGGGCTTCACGCAGCAGCCCACCTCGCGCACCGAGAGCGGTCCCATCAGCCAGCGGGCGGCGGGGTCGGTGGCGGCCGGGCGCAGGTCCAGGATGAAGCGCGGCAGGCCGGCGGTGTGGAAGCGGTACTCGTAGGTGAAGGTGGGCGCCGCACCGAAGGCGTAGGTCCCGAACGGGCCTCCGTCGAGGTTCACCGCCGTGAACTCGCCCTGGAAGAAGCTGAACCCGAACACCCGCATCTCGCCTCCGTAGCGCAGCCGCAGGTGGAACCCCATCCAGGGGGGCACGGTGCTCACGTGGGCGTTGTGCGCCCACAGCACCATCTTCCCCCCGGGCCCGGCCTGGTCCAGCCACCACTCGGCGTTCTCGGCCATGTAGCGGTCGCGGCTCCCCGAGTCGCGCCCCGAGCGCACGTCTTCGCCCTGCGCCGCCAGCCGCGCGGCCCGCAGCGCGAACTCGTACTCGGCCGGCGACGTGGCCGCCGTCAGGCGCTCGCGGTTGGCGGCGAGGTCGGCGTGCACCTGCCGCACCTGGTCGCGGCACTCCAGCATGCGCACGATGCCGATGCTGGGGTAGGGGGTGGGCGTGGCGCCGGTCACCACGTCGTTCGAGTACGGGCGCAGGCAGCTGTAGCGCTCGGTGGCCACCGTCGCGGCGGCGGGGTCGGCGCGGCGCAGATACGCGAGGGTGGTGTCCATCGCCAGGGTGGGGAACTGCGCGTCGACCCCCACGAAGCTCACCTTCTTCACGTTGGCGGGGTCGGCGTTGTAGGCGCGCATCCAGTGGATCAGGTCCAGCACCTCCTGCGTGCGCCAGGTCCAGAAGTGCAGCCCGGTCAGCAGCCGGTGCGGGTCGCCGCGGCCGGTCTGCACGTACTCGTCGAGCCGCGCCGCCTCGGCCCACTCGCTCTCGATGGCGAACACGGTGAAGCCCATCTCGCGCACCAGGAACTCGAACATCCGGTGCTTCATCTCGAAGAACTCGCGGGTGCCGTGCGTGGCCTCGCCCAGCGACACGACCCGCGCGTCGCCCACGATCGCCTTCACCGGCTGCAGGTCGGCGAAGCCGTTCCCCGCGCGGGGCGTGGAGAAGGGGATGGCGTTCGCCTTCACCCACGCGGTCATCTGCGCCTCGGTGTTCTCCGGAGGCGGCTGGATGGGGCCGCCGTCGCCGCCGCCCGAGCAGGCGGCCAGCGTCAGTGCGAGGAGGAGGGAGAGGGGCCGCGCGGTCATCTGGGCTCCACTGCGAGAGGGGGTGGAACGGCGACGGGAGGACTTCGAAGCGGAAATGGACCGGCAGGATGAGGAAGCAGCACCAACCCCGGAGAACGCGCCAGCCCACGCAGGGGTGACACCGCCCGTCGCTGCCGCGGCTGTGACGACGGGCCCCCGGCGGTTCGTGCGAGCCAGGGACCGCTGGATGTCACACAGAGGCACAGAGACACCAGAGGAACTGCAGGTTTTTCTCTGTGTCTCTGTGCCTCTGTGTGACCCCTTGCCGGTGCCTGACTTCGCGAAGACGTCAGCCGCCCGCGGGGGCAGGTGCGGCAGCCGGCTCCAGGCGGCGGAGGATGGCCTTCCACGCCTGCAGCTGGATCTCGCCGGCGCGCACGGGGCGGGTCTCCACCGGGCCGAAGCGCAGGCGCATGCTCCCCGCGTTCGCCAGCCGCCGGAGCTCGTCCACCGTGAGGGCCATGGTGAGCCCTTCCTCGAACCGCATCGACGCGCTCAGCTCGGGAAGCACCTTGAAGTCGTAATCCGCTCCGGCGGGGCTGAAGCGCACCGAATCGTCCAGCAGGAAGATGATCTCGCGGTTCTCCAGGAGCTGCAGGTTCGCCTCGCCCGGGCGGTCGCGGTGCTGGTACTTGATCGACAGCCCGATCACCACGCTGTCGAGCGAGGCGGGCGGGGTGCGGCCCTTGTAGCTGTACCACGTCATCGTCTCGGCGATGCGGCTGGTGCCCACCATGGGGATCCCGCTCAGGATCAGCACGCTGGTCTCGTCGCGGAACGCGTCGTACCGGCTCTGCACCGCGCGGTCGGCGGAGGCGTCGCTCATCCGCTGCGCCGAAGCGGGCGCGGGCGACAGCACGGGCAGCGCGGCCGCCACGGCGGCGGCGATCAGCGATCTACGGAACGTCATCGGGGTCGGGGTCCGGCGAAAGGTGGGAAACGGATGAGGGAACGGCGGGAGAAAAATCATCGAACGCCCCGCTTCCGTCCATCCCCGCACCCGGGGCGGTGTGATGACGGGTGGATGGCGCGATCGCGCTCCGCATCCGATCATTCTCCCTCATCCTCCCCAAAACAGCCCCCCAACGGCGCCCGGCGATGCCGCTGACCTCGATCGACACCATCGACATCATCTCCCAGCCGCTGCCGGGGGATCTCTGCAAGCTCCTGCTCTTCGTCAGCGACGGGGGCACCGTGGCCGACCCGGTCGAGCGCTTCTCGCTGCTGGTGGCCAAGCTGACCAACTACCTCCGCTGGGTGGCCTCGCCGCAGTTCGGGCGCGAGCACCCGGGGGTGGCCATCGACGACGTGCTGGTGCGGGTGATCTGCGCGACTCCGCCCACCGAGCAGATGGAGAACATCCAGTCGCTGGCGTGGAAGGGCGACGACGGGGCGGTGATCGGGCGGATGCGCGTGGAGTTCATGAGCCGCGCGGACATGGCGCGCCGGCTGAAGGCCAACTGAGCGGCCGCGCGAGGGGCTACTCCCGCGCGGCCTCGTAGCCGGCCAGGCAGGCGGCCGCCAGCGCGATCCCGCCCAGCACACCGCCCGCCACGTCCGTGATCCAGTGCTTCTGCACCAGCATCCGCGGGCCGGCGGTGAGCAGCGGCACCACCGCGGCGGCCGGGAAGGCGACCGCCGCGGGGGCGATCTCTTCGCGCGACAGCATGTACGCCGTGGCGAACGAGACGGCGCTGGGCCCGAAGGCGTGGCCGCTGGGGAACACCGGCTTGTTGCGCGGGTGGCCGGGCGGCGCAGGCGGCTGCGGCAGCACCTTGTCGAACGCGGGGTTCAGCGCGGTGGCCACGGTGCCCGCCAGCATCACCGCCCCCGCGCCCACCCGGCGCGAGCGCTCGCCGCGATTCGCGCCGGGCGCCGCCAGCACCGCCACCGACGCGGCCAGGGCGGTGGGGATGTAGGTGTACCACTTCCCCACCTGCTTCACCGCCTCGGCCGCATCGTGGGCGGCGCTGCCGGCGTCGGCCGCCACGGCCTTGCGCGCGGCTTCGTCCACCCCGGCGGTCTCGCGGCGGACGACGGCGGCGTTCAAGGCCACGAACCCCGCGGTGGCGGCGGCCGCCACCGCGCCCAGCGCCAGCGCCCGGCGCTTCGAGTCGCCCCGGCGGGCGTCGTCGTTCGATCGATCGGCTCTGCTCATGCCCCGCCCGGCAGGCGAGATCCGTACCGCTGGAGCATCATCCGCTTCCCCCGAGCGTTTTCACCTGATCCAGCGTTTGCCGATGCCCCACGAGATTCCGCCACGCTGGACGGAGCGCGTCCGGCAGCACATCCTGCAGACGAGCGGCGAAGACCGCGGCCAACTGCTGGCGCACGATTTCGACGTGCGCCGCAGCGTGCGGCTGGCGTTCCCGGACGTCGCGTGGTTCCGCTACGCCTTCCACCTGCGCGACCCGGCGCTGCGCGAGGTGGCGGTGTTCACCGAGCACTGCGGCTACCACTTCTTTCCCGCAGGCGAGCTGGAGGTTGAAGTGCTGGAGGCCGTCTGGGAGCACGTGGACGAGGAGCCGGAGGAGGTAGATCCGGTTCCGTCCCCCTGATCACGGAGTGCGACGCGGCGATGGCGATCGAGCGTGCGATGGCGGACGCGTTCCAGATGGACGAGCGCACCTGGGCGCGGCACGCGAACCCGTGGAGCGTGTGGACGCGCTACACGGTGCTGCCGCTGCTGGCCGCGGCGGTGTGGAGCCGTGCGTGGCTGGGGTGGTGGGCGCTGGTGCCGGTGGCGCTGGCCGTGGCGTGGATGTGGGTGAACCCGCGGCTCTTCCCGCCGCCCGCCAGCACGGCCAGCTGGGCGTCGAAGGCGGTGCTGGGAGAGCGCGTGTGGCTCAACCGGGCCCAGGTACCCGTCCCGCCGCACCACCGCCGGGCGCCGCACGTGCTGAGCGCGGTGGCGGCGGCGGGCCTTCCGCTGGTGGTGTGGGGGCTGGTCCGCTTCGAGCCGTGGCCGCTGCTGCTGGGGTGCGCGCTGGTCTACGCCGGCAAGCTGTGGTTCCTCGACCGCATGGTGTGGCTGTATCAGGACATGAAGGACCAGCACCCGGAGTACCGGTCCTGGCTCTATTGATCGGCCGCGCGGCGGTGTGTCACCACCCCGGCCCGCCGCCCGAGCAGCCGCGCAGCGCCAGGTTCAGCACCACGGTGAGCACGATGGACAGGATGATGCTGTAGAGGCACCCGCTGGTGCGGAATCGCACGGCCATTCGATCTCTCCCGGTTGATGTTCGGACGCGCCGCATGCGCAGGTGCCGTACCGCCGGCGAGGCACGGCCCCGAAACATCCCTGCACCCGATGGCGGCCCCCGGGGCTTCTGTGGCTGATTTCGCCTGGTGAAAACGATGGAGATGGAGATCGTCATCCGCCCGATCGAGGCGGCGGACGTGGAGGCGATTCCGCCGGCCTTCGCCGCGGTCGGCTGGCCGAAGCCGCGGGAGCAGTTCGAGCGCTACGTGGCCGACCAGGCCGCGGGCGTGCACGAGGTGCGCGTGGCGTACGCGGGCGGCGAGGTGTGCGGCTACCTGAAGGTGGTGTGGCGGCCGGAGTATGCGCCCTGGCGCCAGGCGGGGATCCCCGAGATCCAGGACCTGAACGTCCTCCCCGCCTTCCGCAGGCGGGGCGTGGCCACGCGGCTGATGGACGCGGCCGAGGCGCTGATCGCCGAGCGCTCGCCGGTGGCGGGGATCGGGGTGGCGCTGTACGCCGACTCGGGGCCCGCGCAGGTGATGTACGTGCGCCGCGGCTACGTTCCCGACGGCCTCGGCGCCACGTACCACAACCAGCGGCTCGCCGGCGGTGAAACGGTGGTCGCGGACGACGACCTGGTTCTCCACCTCACCCGCCGCCTCCGCTGACCGCCACGATCGCGATGGAGAAGAACAGCCACTGCTCGTACTGCGGCGCGCGCTTCGACCAGGGTGCCGGCTGGCCGCGCCGCTGCGCGCGGTGCGGCAGCGTGTCGTATCTCAACCCGCTCCCAGTGGCGGTGCTGCTGCAGCCGGTGGACGGCGGCCTGCTCGCCATCCGCCGCGCGATCCCGCCGGTGGGGAGGCTGGCGCTCCCCGGCGGCTTCATCGACGTGGGCGAGAGCTGGCAGGCCGCCGCCGCGCGCGAGCTGCGCGAAGAGGCGGCGATCGACATCGACCCCGCCACCATCCGCGAGGCGCGCGTGCTCTCCGCGCCCGACGGCACGCTGCTGGTGTTAGGCATCGCCCCGCCGCTGGCCGCGTCCGCGCTGCCGCCGTTCACCCCCAGCGCCGAGACGTCGGAGCGCGTGGTGCTGCGCGAGCAGACGGACGACATGGCCTTTCCGCTGCACGCCCGCGTCGTCCGCGAGTACTTCTCCGGCGCGCTCCTGCCGCTGGCGTAATACAGAGATTCCGTTGCGGAGCCAGGATCGCTGATGGGTCACACGGAGCAGCGGAGGAAACGGAGAACTTCGTCGCAGTTCCTCCGTTTCCTCCGTTTCCTCCGTGTGACATTGCCGTTAGCAGTCTCTGGGCGGCGAGCGAACCGCCTTATCCGGCCACCACGCTCGCCCGCGCCAGGTTGCACTCCTCGCACGCCGCTTCCGGGGGATGGAGGAAGAGAAGCGGGTCGTGGCGCAGGCGCTCGACCGTGACCTCCACCACGTCGCGCGAGCGGAACAGGCGTGCGTGCCCGTGGCCCACGGGCCCCTCGGCCTGCAGCCCGCGCTCGCGCAGCCACCCGTCGGCCAGCTTGAAGCGGTCGCAGCAATGGTCGTTCTCGCCGTACTCGATGCGCACCGGCCGGCCGTCCTGCAGCACGGTGATGTGGTGCGGCACGCGGTACGGAACGCCGGCCATCAGCTCGGCCAGGTGGATGGTGGTGTCTGCGTCGTGGTGCACCCCCAGCAGCAGCACTTGGCCGTCCAGGTCGTGCACGCGGCCCACGGGGCTGTCGGGGATGTGCGGCGGCAGCGGCAGCTCGCCCGAAGTCACCCGCTCCGCCATCGGCCCCGCGGCGGCGAAGGCGAACGCGTGGCCACCCCGCACCACGCCGGGCATCCGCCAGAAGGTGTCGGGCACGATCCCCAGGTCCTCCGCGGCGGCGGTGGTCGCCGGGTCGAACGGGTTCTGGTCGTCCCCCGTCCACGACGGGATCACCAGCGTGCCCTCGGGGCCCAGCGCCGCGCGCAGCGCCTCGATCACCCCCACCGGTCCGCCCTGCACCGGCCGCACGGCGCGATACGACGTATGGACGAGCAGCACCCCTCCCTCTTTTACGCCCAGGGCGCGGAGCTGGTCCGTCACCTCGCTTACGGTCATCTCCCTGCGCGTGGGCTGGCTGTCGGTCATCCGTATCTCTCCATCTCCGGGTGCGGAAGGCGCGCGGAAGCGTCGAAGGGTGATTATGTTGTTCACGTCGGGTCCTCGGCAGCCGGCCCGGCGGCAGGGTGTCGTCCTCCACCTCGAACCCGGCGTGAAGCGCGATGACCGAGAGCGAATGGAAGATCCTGCGCACGGTGAAGGAGGCCGCGCTGGAACGGCTGTGCGGGCGCATCATGGACCGGTGCCAGGCGACCATCCAGGGGCGCGGCACCAACCACGAGCGCTACCTGCGCCTGTACAAGGTGGTGCAGGACGGCGACGACGAGGTCGCGTGGGCCTTCAACGACCTGCGCCGCTCCACCGCCAACCACCGCCTGGCCGCGATGGTCAAGCTGGGCCTGGTGACCGACGAAGAGCTGGGGCGCTTCAGCGAAGCCACCCGCGAAACCACGCAGCTCCTGGTGAGCCTGACCCGTTGATCCCGGTTCGATGCGTCTCCGCCCCGGGCGGTTACGTTCGGACCTCCGTGCTCTGCCTGGGACGTTCGCTCATGGCTCCCGAACCACGCTTCGCGGTGACGACGTGATCGAGAACACGTCGGCTCCACCCGCCCCATGGTGAGCGCCCCCGTCCTGGTCGGCACGGCGGGGTGGACGCTGCCGCGCGACGAGCAGGCGCGCTTCCCCGGCGAGGGCACGCACCTCCAGCGCTACGCCACGCGCTTCCCGGCCGCGGAGATCAACTCCACCTTCTACCGCTCGCACCGGGCAACGACCTGGGCGCGGTGGGCGGAGAGCGTGCCGGACGGCTTCCGCTTCAGCGCCAAGCTCCCGCGCGCCATCACCCACACCGCGAAGCTGGTGGACGCCGATGCGGCGCTCGACGCGTTCCTGGCCGAGGTGGCGGCGCTGGGGCCGAAGCTCGGCTGCGTGCTGGTGCAGCTTCCGCCCAGCCTGGCGTTCGACCCCGCCGTGGCCGGCGCGTTCTTCGGTGCGCTCCACGAGCGGCACGGCGGACCGGCCGCCTGCGAGCCGCGGCACGCCAGCTGGTTCACGGCGGAGGCCGACGCGCTGCTCGCCGACGCGTCCGTGGCGCGGGTGGCGGCGGACCCGGTGCGCGCGCCCGGGGCGGACGAGCCCGGCGGGTGGCGCGGGCTGGCGTACTTCCGCCTCCACGGCTCGCCGCGGATGTACTACTCCAGCTACACGCCGGAGTATCTCGACGCGCTGACGGCCCGGATCGCGGATGCGCGGCGGCGCGGGCCGGTTTGGTGCATCTTCGACAACACCACGCTGGGCGCGGCCGCGGCCAACGCTCTGGACCTGCTCGAACGGCTGGGCGCACCCGCAACGGAAGACGCGCGATGAACGTGGTGGTGACCGACGCGCCGCTGGGCGACATGGTCGAGTACGGCCGCATCCCCATCGCCTTCGAGGTGCGCAGTGTGCTCCACGTGGAGCCGCGCGACGGCGGCCTGGGCGGGCTGGTGATGGAGGAGCGCGCGGTGGAACCGCCCTGGGTGAAGGACTACGACCAGGGCGCCGACCGCCCCGCGCGCTGGACGCGCCGCTTCGACGTGTCGCGCTGGCGGATGTTCGAGGCGCGCGTGGACGGGCGGCTGGTGGGAGGCGCGGTGGTGGCGTTCGACACGCCGGGCGTGCACATGCTGGAGGAGCGTAGCGACCTGGCCGTGCTGTGGGACCTCCGGGTGCTCCCCGAGGCGCGCGGCCAAGGCGCCGGCGCCGCGCTCTTCCGCGCCGCCGAGGCGTGGGCGCGCGGGCGCGGGTGTGGGTGGATGAAGATCGAGACGCAGAACATCAACGTGGGCGCGTGCCGCTTCTACGCGCGGATGGGGTGCGAGCTGGGCGCCGTCCACCGCTTCGCCTACCCCGATCTGCCCCACGAGGTGCAGCTCCTGTGGTACCGCGATCTGTCCCGCGTGGAGGGCTGAGCACAGCCTCTCGCAAGGGCGGCTGAAGCCGCGGCAACAACGACGGGAAGCCTCGCAACCTGCGCGAGGCTGTGAGAGCGGCATCTGCGCTGTCGACCGTCCGCGGGGGTGGGTGGACGGCGCAGCGGACTGCAGTCCTTGAATCCCGCAATGCGCCGCGAGCGAAGCGAGCCCCCGTCCCTCCCCCAGGTTGTTTTGGGGGAGGGACAGGCGCGCAGCGCCAGGGAGAGGGCCCGCGGCGTCTGGGAACGCCTCGTACCTCCTCGTCCACCCCTCTGGCGCATCCGCCCCGGCGGCGAGAGCTTTCCCGTTCCGCTCCACGCAACCCGACCCGCTCCACCGCCGAACCGCCCGCGTGCCCGCCGCCACCGCACCGCCGTCGCTCACCGCCGCAACGCTCAGGCAGGGCGTGCGCGAGCTTGCCTCGCGTGACGCGGGGCTGGCGGCAATCGTGGCGCGGCACGGCCATCCGCCCATGTGGGGGCGGGCGCGCGGGTTCGCCACGCTGGTGCAGATAATCCTCGAGCAGCAGGTGTCGCTCGCGTCGGCGGCGGCGATGTTCGCGAAGATCGAGCGCGAGCTGGGCGGCGTCACCCCCGCCACCGTCCGCGCGGCGGGGCGGCCGGGGCTGCAGGCGCTGGGCGTCACCCGGCAGAAGGCCGGCTACGTGTGCACGCTGGCCGAGCAGGTGACGGACGGCACCCTCCCGCTCTCCACCCTCGCGCGGCTTCCCGACGCGGAGGTGATGGAGGCACTGGTGCGCGTCCCCGGCATCGGCCCGTGGACGGCGTCGATCTACCTGCTGATGGCGCTGCGCCGCCCCGACGTGTGGCCGCCCGGCGACCTGGCGCTGCACAAGGCCATGGCGCGCCTCCCCGGGCACACGCGCGTCCCCACCAGCGACGAGGCGGCCGCCTTCGCCCTGCGGTGGCGGCCGTGGCGCGCGGTGGCCGCGCGCATCCTGTGGCACGCCTACCTGAGCGAGCGCGGATGAGCGGCGCCCCGGCACGCGAAGGCGCCCGCCTGGCCGGCCAGCTCCTCACGCCGCTGCCGCCCCCCGAGCTCGCCGCCGCGCTGCGCGGGGTGGGGACGAGCCAGGCCGAGGCGCGCGAGTCGTCGCACTACACCGGCGGCGTCTACGTTTCGCTCCCCGTGGACGACGAGGTGTTCTTCGCGCTCGAGCACATCGAGCACGCGGAGTACCTGGCCGTCGCCGATGCGGACGAGGCCGGCCCACTGCGCTCCGTGGCATCGCGCATATCCGCCGCGCTGGCGCGGCTGGGCATCCGCCACCGCTTCGAGCTGTACGACGCGGGAGACGAGCTGATGGCGTACCTCCACCACGCGTGGCCGTGGGACCCCGCCTGCGGGCCCGAGCCGTGACCGCCCCGCGCGCCGAACGCCCCGGGGCCGCCGCGGGCGCGGACGCCGGCTTCGCCATCCACCGTGGCGAGCCGGAAGACGCGGCGGCGTTCCTGGCGTACCTGCGGCGGATGGGGGGCGAGTCGCAGTTCGTCACCTTCGGCCCCGAGGGGATCGCGCTGAGCGAGGAGGAGGAGGCCGACTACATCGCGAAGACCAATGCGCGCGACAACGCGATCTTCCTGCTGGCCGTAGCGGGCGGCGAGATCGTGGGCGGGCTCACCTTCGCCTGCGGCGAGCGGCCGCGGCTGCGGCACACCGGCGAGTTCGGGGTGAGCGTGCTGCGCGCCTGGTGGGGGCGCGGCGTGGCCCGCGCGCTGCTCGACGAGATGCTGGCGTGGGCGCGGCGAAGCGGCGTGGTGCGCAAGATCAACCTGCGCGTCCGCCCCGACAACGAGCGCGCCGTCCGCCTGTACCAGCGCCTCGGCTTCGTGCCCGAAGGGCTGGTGACGCGCGACATGCTGATCGACGGCACGTTCCACGACAGCCTGCTGATGGGGCTGAAGATCGACCCGCCGGAACCGGGCAGCCTCGACGAGGACAAGCTGCCCGACGAAGTGTGAGCCGCTGCCCGCTGCAGTTCACCCCCTCCCCCGGCAGTTCGGGGGAGGGGGTGGCGAGCC
>DASWMA010000571.1:0-9245 GCA_036399995.1 Longimicrobium sp.
TCGAGAACGCCTTGGTCAGCCGGTACGCCTGGTGGACGTCGAGCTTCGCCACGATCGCCGCCGCCCGCGCGGCGCCCTGCTCCTCGAGCGTTTCGGGGGATGGGGATGGCTCCGCATCGCCGCCGTCGGCCCCGCGCGAGCGGATCAGCAGCCGGCGCAACTCTTCGACGGCCGCGTACAGCTCGTCGCCCTCCTGCTCGCGCAGCACGCGGCCGAGGAGGATGCCGAGCGAGCGCACGTCGCGCCGCAGCGGCGCCTCCTTCCGCCCCACGTCGTCGCCGGCCAGCTCGGCCAGCCGCTCGCCCTGCGACACCGCCCGCCACAGCGGCGGCACCGGGATGCGCGCGCTCACACCTGCCGATTCCGGATCCACTCCCCCTCCGCATCACGAGTCACCGACATCCAGCCACATAGTCGGAATACGCGGAACGCTCGCCGCGAGCAAGCGCGGACGGAGCACAAGGTCGGCCACACACCGGAATCGTCGGCGGGCTGAGCGGGAATATGCGAGTGAAGTTGTGTGGGAGGGGGCGAATGAATTCGCTGCAACAACCACACGAAGTCCGCCTTCGCGGACTACGGGGTGTGGGGCTGCCGAAGTGATGGGGCGCGCCAGGAGCTCCGCTTTCGCGCCCGAAGAAGCCGCGAGCGAAGCGAGCCAGAGTCCCTCCCCCAGTCTGTTTTGGGGGAGGGACAGGCGGCTCCGGACGCGACGCAGTCGCGCCGGAACCGCCAGGGTGAGGGCCCCGGGCGCGGCGGAAACACGCCGGTGCCGGTGACTCGCCCGGAGTCCGCGAAGGAGCCGGAGGTGTGAGGGGCACGGGGCCGCTGGTACGCCTCTTGACCCGGCTCCACGCCAGCAACCAGCCCGGGAGGATGATGCGGATGGAGCAGCGGTGGCCCGACGTGCTGTGGATCGTGCGGCACGGGGAGAGCGCGGGGAACGTGGCGGCGGCGGCCGCGCGCGAGGCGGGGTTGCCGATGGTGCAGATCGCCACGCGCGACGTGGACGTGCCGCTGAGCGCGCAGGGCGAGGCGCAGGCGCTGGCGCTGGGCCGCTGGTTCGCCGAGATGCCGCGCGACGAGCGGCCCACGGTGGTGCTCACCTCGCCGTACGTGCGCGCGCGCCACACCGCCCAGATCATCTGCGCCCAGGGCGGCGCCGACGACCCCGACGAGGCGCTGGTGGTGGACGAGCGGCTGCGCGAGCGCGAGTTCGGCATCCTCGACCGCCTCACCCCCATCGGCGTGCAGCAGCGCTTCCCCGAGCAGGCCGAGCACCGCCGCCTGCTGGGCAAGTTCTACCATCGCCCCCCCGGCGGCGAAAGCTGGTGCGACGTGGTGCTTCGGCTGCGCAGCGCGCTCGACACCATCAACCTGCACTACAGCCGCGAGCGCGTGCTGATCGTGTGCCACGAGGTGGTGGTGATGTGCCTGCGCTACCTGCTCGAATGCATGACCGAGGAAGAGGTCCTGTCGATCGAGCGCGAGCATCACGTGGCCAACTGCGGCGTCACCTGGTACGAGTTCAACCGCGAGCTGGGCCGGCGGGGGAAGATGGAGCTGAAGCGCTTCAACTTCGTGGCGCCGCTGGTGGAGGCCGGCGCCGGCGTCACCACCGCCCAGGACGCGCCGGCGGGGGCCAAGTGAGGGCTGTCGCGGCTCGGCCGACACGGATTCCGGGCGACGTGATTCGTCGCATCCCGCGGCACGGCGCGATCTCCGGCCACCCGGGGGCGTCCACCTCTCCCGTAGCGGGAGAGGTGGATTGCGGGGCGCCGGTGCTCGCCGCCGCCTTCTCCGCACACCTCTACGAAGGCTGCCGATGAGCACGCGCGACCCGATCGACCTCACGCCGGCCGTGCTGCGCGGGATTCCGCTCCCCGAGCCGGACCAGCGGGGGAGCAAGGAAGAGCGCGGCCGCATCCTGGTGGCGGGCGGCGAGCGCGAGAACCCGGGCGCGCTGCTGCTGGCCGGCACGGCCGCGCTCCGCTCCGGCGCGGGCAAGCTGCGCATCGCCACGGTGGAATCGATCGCGATCGCGCTGGGCATCGCCATCCCCGAGGCGCGCGTGTTCGCGCTGGCCGAGACGAAGGAGGGTGCCATCGCCCCGTCCGCGGGAAGCGAGGTGGTGCGGCTGGCGGGCGGCGTGGACGCGGTGGTGCTGGGGCCGGGGATGATCGACGAGGCAAGCGCGACGGCGCTCACGCGCACCCTCCTGGCGGCGGTGGACGGCCCGGCGCTGGCGCTCGACGCGGGGTGCTTCGCGTACCTGGCCGCCAACCCCGACGCGCTGCTGCGGCTGGAGGGGCGCGCCGTGATCACCCCGCACGCCGGCGAGATGGCGAAGATCGTGGGCGTCGAACGAGGCGAGGTGGAGCGCGACCCGCTCGCCACCGCCCGCCGCGCCGCCGACGAGCTGGGCGTGGTGGTGGCGCTCAAGGGCCCGGACACGTTCATCGCGTCGCCAGAGGGAGAGGCCTACCGGTACACGGGCGGCAGCGTGGGGCTGGCCACCTCCGGCTCGGGCGACGTGCTGGCGGGGATCGTGGGCGGCCTGCTGGCGCGCGGCGCCGACCCGCTCCGCGCCGCCGCATGGGCCGTGTACCTGCACGGTGAGGCCGGCAACGCCCTGGCCGCCGCGACGGGAGGGATCGGCTACCTGGCGCGCGAGCTGGGCGACGAGATCCCGCCGCTCCTGCAGCGCCTGGGCGAAGCCCAGCGCCACACCACCGGCTTCGGCGCCGCCCAGGGCTGACACGACGAACGACATTGGCTCACGCAGAGCAGCAGAGGAGCAGAGGACCCCGCCGTTCTCTGCTCCTCTGCTGCTCTGCGTGAGCCCGTAGTTCCTGCGGTTCTCAGCTCGCTCCGTCCCCCAGCATCGACAGGATGCGCGCGGCGGGGAAGTCGTAGTCGGTCAGCGCGAGCGGGTTGCCGCCGGTGGCGGGCGGGCGGCGGAAGCGGATCCAGTCCACGCGCAGCGCCAGGTCGGGCCGGCCGTCGCGGACGACGGTGGTGTTGGCACGCACGGGGTCGTTGCGCAGCTCGCCCAGGCTGTCCCAGTCGCTGTACGCGTTCACCCCCACCTGCACCGTGGGCGGCAGGTCGGCGCGGTAGAAGCGCTCCATCACCTGCCACGCCTCGCCGTCGTACTTGCTCAGCAGCACGAACACCGGCCCCCAGCGCACGATGCGCAGCTCCACCCAGCCGCTGCGGGCGGGGCGCAGCTTCAGGTTGCTGCGGCTGTTCACCGTGGTCTTGGTCTCGAACACCGGCACCCCCGGCTCCGCCGCCACGCCGGTGGTGATGAAGAGCCAGTTCTCGCCGCGCGGCGTCCACGTCTGCGGCGTCTCGGGGCGGGCCTCGCGCACCATCAGCCCGGCGAGCGACCAGGTGCGCTGCGGCACGTCGCCCGCCAGCCCGCTCACCCGCACCCGCGCCGTCACGTCGAAGTTGCCGGTGACGGTGCGGTAGACGAAGGGCGCGTGCAGCTCGGCGTACCACCCGCTGCTGAACGGCTCCAGGTACAGGCTGCCCGGCGCGGTGGCGTTCACGTCGATCCGCCGGGTCATGTCGGGCCAGCCGCCCGCGCCGTCGAAGCGCTGCCACCCGGCCAGCGAGGCGGCGGTGTCGAACTCGTCGCCCAGGGCGGAGATGTCGGAGTTGTCGGCGGGCCGCATCATCATCTGCGCCGCGGCGGGGCTGGCCGCGCCAAGGGTCAGCAGCAGCGCGAAAAAGCGTCGCATCGGTCGTGTTCGGGGGTTCGTTGGATGGAGGGAGACGCGCGTCGAGGTCAGAACGCGCGAGCAGCGCCCTCTCTGTCACACGAACGATGAAAAAGGTTGGATGCGTTCGCGCGGCGCTGCCGATCCAGCCTCGTGCGGACGGGCTGAAGGCCAGGGCCGGCCAGCCCTGTCGGGAACGGCGAATCTCCGCTTTGCAACCACGGCGCGACCTCCGCCGTCCAACCAGAGCCCGCCCGTCCAGGACGGTCGCGCGGGTGCGGCGCTCCACCGCCCGCGTTTCGCGGGCGGTCTCACCTTCCAGCCGACGGGATGCACATGGAGAAAGTACGCCTTACGGTCGACGAGCTGCGGGTCCAGTCGTTCACGACCTCCGACGAACAGTCGCCCGGCCGCGGCACCGTGCACGCGCACGACGCCCCCACCGACCAGGTGGAATGCCCCACGGCCAACCAGTTGTGGGAGACCTGCTGGAACACCTGCCCCGGCCCGGGCGGCGGCAACACGGACGATTGTACGTGGATGTGCTACACCGATGGCTGCAGCGCGGCGGACTGCTCGAACGGCTGCGACTGGTCGACCATCAGCTGGTGCTGAACCCAATCCGCTTGATTCGTTGCTGCAAGAGAGACTGCTGAAGTCTCACACAGAGACACGGAGAACACAGAGAAGCTGCCGCAGTTCTCTGTGTTCTCCGTGCCTCTGTGTGACACCCAAGCGGGGCCGGTTACGTCAACGATTCTTGCGGATTCGGTATGAGAGCCGGCGGCCGTGGGCGCGAACCCGCCGGCCGCGGCCCGCCTTCGCCTGATCGCGGCTCCCGCCTCGGCCACGGATCGTCCGAGAGTCCGCAAGGATGAGAAAAAGCCCGCCGGGAGTCGTCCCCCGACGGGCTTTTCCGCGATACCGCTGCCTCATGGCGCTGCCCATCCGGCCGATCGGCCGATCGCCGGCGGACGGTGGGACAGGTCAGCTCGCCTCCATCGTGGCCGCGCGCGCGTTGCGCGAGCCGATGCGGCCGCCCACCGCCGCGGCGGCGATCTGCAGCAGGATCAGCCCGGCGCCGTACGCCGCGCCCACGTTCCAGCTCTCGGCGTTCAGCGCCGCGCCGGGGATCAGGTTCAGCAGCAGCCAGAGGACGAGCGAGAACAGCCCCATCGCCACCGCGTGCAGGATCGGCGCGCGGCCGGTGCGCATCCCCACGTACCACCCGCCGGCGAAGAAGCCGGCCGCGATGGCCAGCAGCCCCCAGCCGGTGCCGCCCAGCCCGTCGCGGCTCAGCACGCCGATGGCGATCATCCCGATCACCACCAGCGAGGTGATGGCCGCGCTGATGAACCAGCCGAACGCCACCCGGCCCGGGCGCACGTTGCTGAGGTGCTCAGTGTGCATCGGCAGCCAGCTCCGTGACCTGGAGCAACTCGTCGAGGGTGTATTGCACCGGCTGGAAGCTCTGCCGGTGATGGCGGGTGGAGCCGTGGCGCTCCAGCGCCTCCAGGTGCTCGGGGGTGCCGTACCCCTTGTTGCGCTCCCACCCGTAGGCGGGGTGCCGCACGGCCAGCCGCTCCATCAGCCGGTCGCGCGTGACCTTGGCGATGATCGACGCCGCGGCGATGCAGTGCACCTTCGCGTCGCCGTCCACGATCGCCGTCTGCCCGTCCAGCCCCAGCTCGGGCACGGCGAGGCCGTCCACCAGCAGGTGGCCGGGGGGGCAGCTCAGGTGGCGGATGGCGCGCTCCATCGCCAGCGCGGTGGCGCGGCGGATGTTGATGCGGTCGATCTCGGCCGGGCTCGCCGCCCCCACCCCCCAGCACACGCACGAATTGACGATGCGCTCGTACAGGGCCACGCGCTTCTCGTGCGTGAGCTTCTTGCTGTCGTCCACCCCGTCGATCCAGCACCCCTGCGGCAGGATCACCGCCGCCGCGACCACGGGGCCGGCCAGCGGCCCGCGGCCCACCTCGTCGACGCCCGCCACGTGCAGGCAGCCGCCCTCCCAGAAGCCGAATTCGGTCGCCAGCAGCTTGCGCAGCCGGGCCGGCGTGGGCTTGCGCGCACGCTTGCTCTTGCCGGGCTTCTTTGCGGGCTTGCGGGTGGTGGGCACGGACGAAGGAACCGCTCGTCGAGAGATGTAAATGGTGGACGGGGAATGGATAAAACAATCCGCCGAAGCGCACAACCGCAGGGGGCCCTCTCCCTGGCGCTGCGCGCCTGTCCCTCCCCCAAAACAACCTAGGGGAGGGACAACCTGCGGGCGCCTGCGTCCGACCGTCAATGCGGCGACGGAATGTGAGGCTTGCAGCGCTGTGTGGGCACATCTCGTCGCCGGCCGATCCGTCAGCCGCTCAGCGCCTGCAGCAGGCCGTCGGCCATCGACGTCAGCCGGGCTGCCGCGGCGGCGCTCACCTGCTTGCCGGCGAGCTGCTGGACGTGCTTGCGGAAGCGCTCCAGCGCCGCGCGCTCGCCCGCCGCGTCGCCCGCGTCGTGCGCGCGGGTGGCCTGCGCGAGGAAAGCCCGCAGGCTCTCGGCCGCGCCGCGGTTGGCGATCTCGCCCGACGCGGCCATCGCCTCCACCGCGTCGGCCAGCGACCGCAGCGTCACCGCGCCCACGGTGGCCACGCGGATCTCCCAGCGGTCGTTCGCGCGCTGCGTCCACACCACGTGCTGCCCGTCCACCGAGGGCTCCAGCTCGGGAAGGTCGCTGGCCGCCAGCGCCATCTCCGTCCCGCTCGCCACGTCGTACAGGTACACGTCGCGGTGCGCGTTGCGCGAGTCGATGATCCGGCGCGTGTCTTCCCACACGATCACGTCGCCCGAGATCCGCACGTGCGAGGTCGGCCGCGCCCCGGTCGAGGAGATCTGCCGCTGCTCGCCCGTGGCCGCGTCGTACAGGTACACGTGGTTGGCGCGGGTGCGGTTGTCGGCCCACGCGATGCGGCTGCCCGACACCGACACCGGGCCCACGTTGTAGCCGCGCACGCGCACCAGCTCGCGCACCTCGCCGGTCCCGAGGTTCATCATCCGCACGGCCGCCGTGGCCGACTGTGCCTGGTAGCCCGGCGACACGCTCCACGCCACCACGTCGCCGTCGATGTCGGGCGCGTACGCAGCCTCGGTCGCCTCGTCGTACTGCGTGAGAACGCGGGAGGTGCGCGTGGCCGGGTCGTAGACCGCCACGTTGGGGTTGCGCGCGTTCCGCCCGTCGGGCCGTTCGAAGTGGATGTACGCCACGCGCCCGTCGGGCGCCACGCGCGGGCTCCACCCCGTGCCGATCGTCCACACGAAGCGGGTCTGGGCGTCGTGCAGGTAAAGGATCTGCTGCTCGTCGGTCCACACGGTCCAGCGCCCGGAGGTGTTGGCCTCCGCCACCTCGGCGTTGGTGGCGGTGATCTGCCAGCGGGTGCCGGCGCGCAGGTCGTACGAGTGGACCTCGGTGGGCCCGTTGATCCGGTCCTGCCACACCACGCGCCCGCCGCCCACCTCGGCGTGCGGCAGGTTCATCTGCCAGGTCAGCCCGCCCTCGTTCCACGCGATGGTGCGGGGCGCCGAAACCACCAGCGGTGCCCCGGCCGAGGTGGAGGCGCGGATGCTAGTGGGCGGCGGCTGCGGTCCCGGCAGGGTGGGATGGTCGGCACAGGCCGCGAGCGCGGCCAGCACGAGCGGAACGAAAGCGGCGCGGCGCATGAACCCTCCAGGTGCTGCAAGGTCCCTCCCGCCGGGGCGATCCCCACCCCGGCCGGGCCGCCCGCCCTCCGCAGATCTCGTTCCACGGATTGCCCGCAAACGCATTCACCCCATGCACTTGCATCCGCGCTCAGGAACATGTGTCCACATCTCACCCGCTCACTCTCCCGATCCGGACCGCGGTGCAGTGCCCGGTACCTGTGGAGATGCAATGTGCAGGTGTTTACGGAGGTGATGCGGAACGCCCCGCACCTTCGCACCTTCGCACGCATAACTTTCGCACTCTCGCACTTTCGCACTCTCGCACTCTGTCTTAACATTCACCGGCATTGACCATCACTGCATCACCCGTCATGGATAGATGAACCAACCGCAGGCCAGGGTGCGCTCCGGCGACCGGATCGTCGCGCAGAACCGCAAGGCACGCCACGAGTACCACGTGCTGCAGACGTGGGAGGCGGGGCTCGTGCTGCAGGGCACCGAGGTCAAGAGCCTGCGCGAAGGCAAGGCAAACCTGGCCGACGCCTTTGCGACCATCCAGAACGGCGAGCTGTGGCTGTTCAACATGCACGTGTCGCCGTACGAGCAGGGCAACCGCTTCAACCACGACCCGCTGCGCCCGCGCAAGCTGCTGATGCACCGCAGCGAGCTGCGCCGGCTGGTGGGGCAGGTGGAGCAGAAGGGCCTTACGCTGGTGCCGCTCGACGTTCACTTCACCGGCGGGATCGCAAAGGTGAACCTGGCGCTGGTGCGTGGGAAGAAGCTTCACGACAAGCGCGAAACGCTGCGCGAGCGCGCGGTGGAGCGCGACATGGAACGCGGATTCAAGGAGTGATGATGATGCGTGGCCGCCCCGTCCTTCTCCTTCTCGCCGCCCTCTCCCTTCTTCACCTCCCGTCTTTCGCACAGCAGCCCGCCCGCGCGGCATGGCGGCTGGACGGCGAGCGCGCGCCGGTGGAGGTGCGCGAAGAGACCGCCCGCGGCTACCCCGCCCTTCCCGTCTCGGCGCTGGTGGCGCTGGGCGCCGAGCTGGCGTACCAGGGCGGCGGCGTGGTGGCGCGCTTCGGCCAGGCCGAGACGCGCTTCACCCCCGGCTCGGCGCAGATCACCGTGGCCGGCCGCGCGGAGACGCTGGCGAACCCCGTCTACTCCGACGGCGGCGTGCTCTTCGTGCCCGCCGAGTTCTTCGCCCGCTGGCTGGGCGAGGCGTCGCGCGGGACGCTGGCGGTGTCGGGCGACGAGCGCACGGTGCGGAAGCTGGCCGTGGCCGCGGCGGATGCGTCCGTCGCGGTGGCGGCGCCCCAGCCGCAGCGGCCGCCGGTGATCCAGGCGTCACAGCGGCCGGCGCAGCGGCGGCTGGTGGTGGTGGACGCGGGGCACGGCGGCCGCGACCCCGGCGCGCGCGGGCCCGGCGGCACGCGCGAGAAGGACGTGACGCTGCGCGTGGCGCGGATGGTGGCCGAGCTGCTGCGGCAGGACCCCACCCTCGAGGTGCGGATGACGCGCGACCGCGACACGCTGATCGCGCTGCACGACCGCCCGCGCTTCGCCAACCGCTGGAGGGACGAGGGCCAGCCGGCCGTGTTCATCTCCATCCACTGCAACGCCAACGAGAGCCGCTCCGAGAAGGGGTACGAGACCTACTTCCTCTCCGAGGCGCGCACGGCGGACGCGCGGCGGGTGGAGGCGTTCGAGAACGCGTCGGTGCAATACGAAGAGCACGTGGCGGCGCGCGACGCGATGGGTTTCATCCTGACCGACCTGCGGCAGAACCATTACCTGCGCGAGAGCAGCGAGTGGGCGCAGATGATCCAG